>NZ_JAXQGC010000008.1:0-21263 GCF_034331125.1 Proteiniphilum sp. | reverse complement strand
ATCATCGTAATAAAAATAGAATTTAAAGGATTTAGAATTTAGTCGGTTAATAGTGTTAATTAATAAAATTATTTTCTTTTCTCTTGTTTGACATTGCAAAGATATGGCCTTGAAACGCTGTCTGTCCTTAAAATTGACTCAAACGCTGTTTTTGGTTGCCGAACTAAAATATACCCATACTTAAAACCCTATAAGGATTTGAATAAACAACACAATCATTACGTCCTGTTATCTGCAAAAGATGGTAACCTTCAATCCTAATAGAGTGTATACCGCAAACTAAGGGCAAATCCGTTAAACCAATAGTCATTATAACTGTTGGTGAAGTTAAAAGAAGGTTTCCAGTCCAGCCCAACAGTATAAGGTGTGCGGGCGATACTGTATTCCAGACCAGCCAACAGATCCATTCCCAGTAACAAATTGCTTTTGTGTTTATCCTTGTCATGGTGTATGCCTCCCACATGGGCACCAATCCCTACAACCCATGATAAATCGGATGATCCCGGAACGAGTTGCTGATATTCATACATTCCCGTAAGCTGAAAATAGCGGGGTGATATAGAGAGAATAAATTCTGCCGCATTTTCGGGTGCAAAGAAATATTTTAGCGTTAAACCGCTGTCATACCCTAACCTTACCCCCAGAGCTGTATTATAATTTTGCGCATTGAGAGTCGTTGTAAGTAATGTAATAGAAAAGACGGTGATGAATAATTTAGTATGTTGCATAAATAAATCACATTATGTATTCATATTCAATTGATATACTAAAGAATTATGAACGGGAAGTATTATGAAGATTATTTCCTGATTAAGCTGCCTATCAATCCTCCAAGCAATAAGCCATATATGCAATTAGTCCACCATTCCGAAGAAAAACCAAAAGTACCGTCATAGATTCCATAATATTGCCAGTAAAAATATCCGGCAATCGATCCCAGAATCATTCCAAGGAAAGAGGTCATGTTTTTCCTAAAAAATAAAAAAACTGTCTTCATAACAATAACGGCTGATGGAACATTCCTAATGATGTATCTTATTCACTATCTTCCCTAAATTATTGATAGATACAACACCCATGACTCGTTTTGCTTCAACATCCCCATTAAATATTAATAAATTGGGAATTCCGGAAATATTGTATTTATAATAATATTCGGGATTCTCTTCTATATCCATAGCATAGAAATTAATACCGTAAAGGTTTTCTGCATCCAATTGCTCTATATTATATCGCATCTTTTGGCATAATTCGGAATCTTTCCGATAGAAAAACAGGAAGGTCATACCCTCTTTATCCAGATCAATCTCATCCACTTCCGTGAGAATGGAATTGGTCTTCTCCGATAAGGGAATATTGTCCATTTTCTTTCCGGCTATAATTTCGGTCAATATGCAGAATACCGCTATTGCCAGTACAAAATACCAGGGTTTGAAATAAAAAGAGTGACTATTGCTCATATTTATTTACTCAAGATTTATTTATGATTTGCCTTTTCAATAAGATTACTCCTGTAAAACTCATCACTGAAAATACTATTACGGATACGGTAGAGAGAATTGCTATTTTTAATCCTCGTTTCATTGCTTGATAAAATTTGAATGATCCCTAATTTTATAATACAAAGTTATGGTACAGTTCCGTGCCTTTTTTTACAAACTTACCGAAACGAATGTTTTGGTTACCCAACTGTACAAAATCGATACCCAAAAGTTGCCGGCTGTAACATGTACGACGGAAAATCCAAAAAGAAAGGCGCTACTTTTCAGCAACGCCTTCCCGAAATTGATCATCCAGATCGAATTACATCATATCTTCAATATTCCATGCAAAGGCACGGAGACCCAGGTTGGGCGACTCTTCATCGAGTTTCCTCAGATAGTCCAGCAACAGCTTCACCCGGTCGTCCTCCACGATAGTAAGGATGGCCTTGTTCACCGAAGGCCACGCGTGGGAACCGTAATGCGGTTCTCCGGTCTTGCTTCCCCGTCCGTGCACCTCTTTCCATGAAGTGAATCCGCGTATATTGAGTGAACTCAGGTTGCCCACGATCTCATCGTAGTGCGCCTGGTCTAAAGTTATCATTACTGCTTTCATATTTTCAATTACAAATTACTAATTACCAATTATCAATGTCCTCGCATTTTTCACTTTAACCAATCAATACCGCGCGGCGGTGTTTCCTGCGTCTTCTGCGCACACCGTAGCCTGCCATCATGGAATAGAGCGCCGGGATCAGTATAAGGGTAATGATGGTGGAGAAGGTCATACCTCCGATAATGGAGATACCCAGTGATTTCCACATCTCTGATCCCTGCCCTGTACCTATTGCCAACGGAACCATACCCAGGATAGTGGTAAGGGTGGTCATCAATACGGGACGCAACCTCGAACGGCCTCCATGGACTACCGCCGTGATAATGGACATACCTCTCTCCCGGTTCAGGTTGATGTAGTCGATCAACACGATGGCGTTTTTCACCACCATTCCCACAAGCATGATCAACCCGACAAATCCCATAATACCGAGTGGTTCTCCCGTAAGGGCAAGGAAGAGGATGGAGCCGGTAAAAGCAAACGGCACGGTCAGGATGATCATAAACGGATAGGTGAGCGATTCGAACTGCGATGCCAATACAATATATACCAGCAGAGAAACGATCATAAGAAGAAGTCCCAACTGTGAAAATGATTCCTGCTGGTCTTCCAGCGATCCACCGATCTCCATCTGTACTCCTGCCGGCAGATCTGCTTCGGCCATAATGGTATTTACATCGGTCACCACCTCACTCAGGGCACGACCGTAAATGGTACCGGTCACCGTGACAATACGCTGGCGATCCTGACGGTCGATCTGCGGCAGTGTAGAAGTTTCTATTACTGTCCCCAGGTCACGTACCCTCACACCGGCTCCCATCGTGTTGTATATCAATATATTTTCGATATCTTCAATAGACTGGCGGTATTGTTCTTCATACCGTACCCGGATATCATACTCTTCTCCTTCTTCACGGAAACGTGACATGACAAGACCGTTGATCCTGTTTCTGATAGCATTGGCCGCCGTACTCATGTTCAGTCCGTTCAACGCTAATTTCTCACGGTCGAACTGTATCTGGTACTCCATCCGGTAATCTTTTCTCGATACCGTGATGTCGCGCAATCCTTTCACGCCTTCCAGTTTGGTTCTCATCTCGGCAGCGAGTTGGTCGGTGGCTGCAAGATCATACCCGTAGATATTCAACGCGACATTACTTCCACCGGTCATTCCCATATCGCCTCCACCCGGCATTACCCGGAAACGATGCAACTCCGGCATATTGGCAAGATCCTGACGTATTTCGTCAGATATGTCATAGATGGTCTTTTTCCTGTTCTTGGCCTCCGTCAGACGCATCGTATAGGTCATGATATTGGAGGCATTATCCTGCATGGCTGCCCAGGTGTTATCTTCCGAAGCCGCGCCCACGCTGAAAGAGATGATCTCGATCTCCGGATATTTTTCCTGCATCCCCCGCGCTATCCTGTGGCCTGCCTCCCGGGCAACCTCCATACGGGTTCCGGTAGGCATCTCCACGGTAATGCCAATTTCGTTGTTGTCGGACGCCGGCATAAATTCCGTTTTCAAAGTGACGGCACTGACAACCACACTTATGATAAAAACAACCAGCACACCCAACAATGTGAGTCGTCTCCTGCGAGCCACCCAATTCACCAATCGGGCGTAAGCATGATCGATTCCGTTGAGCAACGGAAGTACTCTTCTACTATACCATTTGTCGAAACCGGACACCTTGGCATCCTTGTTCGAGCGCATCATCTTCGCACTCATCATCGGGGTAAGTGTCAAGGCTATGATCAGCGACAGGGAAATAATGATGGTCACCATCCATCCCAACTGCTTGAACATCACACCGGCAAAACCACCGACCATGGTCATCGGTAAGAATACCGCAATAATGGTCAGTGTAGAGGCGATTACGGAGAGGGATACTTCTTCCGTACCGTACACAGCAGCCTGTCTGACACGGCTCCCCCGTTCAATATGGGAGGTAATGTTTTCCAACACCACAATGGCATCGTCCACCACCATCCCGATGGTAATGGAAAGGGCTGAGAGAGAGATTATATTGATGCTATTGCCGGTGAGGTAGAGATAGATAAACGATCCGATCAGCGAGATAGGTATGGTCACCATGATAATGATGGTGGCACGCCACCGCCCCAGGAAGAAAAGCACGATGATACCGACAATGATAAGCGCCAGCACGATCGTCTCCAGCAAACTGTTAATGGATACCTTGATATATTCGGAAGTGTCCATTACCGTGACAAGCTTGATATCGGGCGGAAGGCTCTTCTCCAGTTCGGGCATTTGTGCCTTCACTGCATCGGCAATGGCCGCCGTATTGGCTCCCGACTGTTTCTGTACCACGATGGCAGCGCTGCGCTGCCCGTTGGTATAATTCTCCTGTATACGGGATTCCAGCGTATCTTTCACCGAAGCCACATCGCGCAGATAGATGGCACGCCCCTGGTTGTTACCTACAATGATGTTATTCAGGTCGCGGCTGTTCCTGAACTCTCCCTCGAGACGTAACATATAGGTCTGCGTACCGATATCGAAATTACCGGCAGGGACATTCACATTTTCAGTGGCGATCACTTGTGCGATCTGTTCCAGGGAAATATTGTATGCCTCCAGTTTTTCAGGTACCACATTCACCTGTATCTCCCTTTGGGGGGCACCACTGACGGAAACAGTACCCACACCCGAAATACGGTTGAGCGGGTTGGCCACCTGTTCGTCGAGTATCTTATACAGTGCTCCCGAGCTCTCTTGTGCGGTGGCAGAGAGCACTACTACCGGTATCATGTCAGAGCTGAACTTCAGGATCATGGGATCTTCCGTACCGTCAGGCAAAAAGCCCGATATCAGAGATACCTTATCCCGCACATCGTTCATCACGGCATCCATATCTGTACCGAATTCGAACTCCAGCATGATCATTGACATACCGTCCCTCGATTGTGATGTAATTTCTTTCAGTTTCTCGGTAGAGTTCAGGACATCTTCAAGCGGACGGGTTACATTGGTCTCCACGTCTTCAGCACCTGCACCCGCATAGGAGGTCATGACCGAGACGATATTCAGGTCGATATTGGGATAGAGGTCTATAGGCAGCTGCCTGTAGAACAAAAACCCTATCAGCACAACACCGATAAATATCAATGATGTTCCCACGGGATTTTTTACCGCGGTTTCATATATCTTCATCTAATTATAAATTATGAATTATAAATTATGAATTTGGGATTTGGGAATCGAAAATTATTTCTTCACTTCTCCTTCTTCTCAACTTCTTCACTTCAGTCAATAACTTCAACTTCGGTACCGTCAATCAGGCCTGTATTACCCTCTACGATTACCCTGTCACCATCGTTCAGGCCTGAGACGATCTCATATTTATCGTTGATACGGACTCCCAGTTGTACCAAAGTGTAGATCGCTTTTCCATCTTTTTCCACGAACACATAACGGTCGTTAGAACCTACCTGCTTCAATACAGCCCTGTCGGAAAGCAACGGGCGTTCATTGGTACCGAAGTTCATCTTCACACGGGCAAACATGCCGGGACGTAACCGCTGGTCGCCGTTAGGCACCGATATCTCTACTGTAAAAGTGTGCGAAACCGGATCGAGCGTGGGGTGTATCAACGATACGCTTCCCCGGAACACTTCCCCTCCCAGGGCATCTACCTGTACTTCTACCGGCATTCCCTTTACCACCTGGCTATAATAAGACTCTGAAACATTCACCTTCACCTTTACGGGATTGATACTCTCGATGGTGAGGATGGGGGACTGTCCGGCTACATCTCCCGGATCGTAATTACGAGCAGTCACCACTCCGTTTACGGGACTGGTCAGCGTAGTATTCTCATCCAGATTATTCAGGGCATACTCCGCCACATCGAGTTGGGTCTTTGCCTGGTCGAGTTGCTGTTTGGAAATACCACCTACTTCATACAGCTCTTTATAGCGTTCATAGTCCCTTTTCAACGTGGCTACCTGTGTCTGTTGTTGTGAAAGATTTGCCTTATCCATGGTTACCAACGCCTGTCCGCGACGGACTTGCGAACCAACATCCACCCTGATTTCACGAATGCGGCCTCCCATGGCGGGAGCAATATTATTCACCTGATCAGCCTCTACCGTAGCGGTAAAGGTCGATATCTGATCCACCGGTACCAATTGAACCTCTTCCACACGTACCTTTGTCTTCTGGATAGCTTCGCTTTCAGCGTTCCCGGTACGGTCTCCTCCTCCGCAGGAAGCAAGCAGTGCAACTGCCAGTAAAGGAGTTATTCTCAATAAACTGTATCGTTTCATATAATTATTTATATATTTTATTTTTAAATTGGGTTCCACATTTAAAATTCAAAATTCAAGATTCAAAATTCAAGATTTCAGATTTGACTACGTTGATTTGCCATTCGAATATTAAATTTTGAATCTTGAATCTTAAATCTTTATTCTATATTCACCGGTGCAATATCATAGCCGAGCACCTTTTCCAGGTCAGCTTTGGCTGAGAGATAGTCGTAAATAGCGTTCCTGTACTGCAATTCGGCATTCAGCACAGCCAATGCCGCCGCATTGACATCCACGATGGTACCCATCCCCGTCTCGTATCGCTTCAGAGTGATCTCATGACCTTTGCGGGCCTGCTCCACAGATGACTGGGTAGCCACCACCTGCTCGATATTTTTGTGGATAAGGTCGTAGTTGTTCCTGATCGACAGTTTGAGCCCCCGTTCCACATCCTTGCGCTGTTCATCCAACTGCCATAGCTGTATCTGCGATTGTTTCAAGTTGTGGTAGCGTTGTCCGCCACTGAAGAGAGGTATCTGAAGCGTAACACCCAGCATGGAATAAGGATCCCAGCGGTAAGTGCTGATCTTGAAATCGTTGTTCTGGCTCATATAAGTCCAGTTGAAAGAGGTAACGAGTGAGGGAGCATACTGCAGTTTCTGCAGTTCATAGGCTTTCTGTGCTTGTTCGGTCTGCAGGTCGAATTGCCTGATATCGCTGTTGTTCATGAGCGAAGTGTCTGCCGGGATAATGGCATCAAACATACTCTTCTCATAATCATCCAGTGAACCTACCACTTTCAGCGGCATATCGCTGTCGATCCCCATCAGCATTTTCAGTTGCAGTTCGGCGATTTTCATCATATTCTCCGACTGGAGTATACTGGGGATAAGGCTTTTCAGCCGTACATCGGCGGTGATCACATCATATTCAGCCACTATCCCCTGATTGTAGCGGTTACGGATGTCCTCCAGGTTAATGGAGTCTGTTTCGTAGGTTTTCCTGAAAACGTCGTGGCTGTCCTGTGCCAGCAGCAGGCTGAAGAATGATTTCTTTACCTGGTTTACCAGATCGATGCGCGATGCACGTGCTTTCTCCATGGAAAGTTGGATATCCACCTCACTCATCTGGATATTTTTCCAGAGCGAGGGTACCACTAACGGCAGGCTTACATTCAACCCCGCCGACCAGGAATTGAAACGTCCCATTTGGATACCTTCTCCGGAACTTTCGGTATCACCACCCATCACCTTTTGCAACACCTGCAGTATCTGTAACTCATCGTCGGTATAGTCTCCGGGATTAATGTCGCCACCCATGAAGCTGAAACCTTCATCAAAATATACCGTCTGCCTTTTGATGGCACGCTGGTACTGCCCGATCAGGTCCATCTGCGGCAGGAGTGCACCGTAGGCCGATTTCTTCGCATACTGCTTCTTGGTGATCTCCATATCGGCAACCTTCACCGTGGGATTTTCGCTCAAGGCAATCTCCAATGCCCGGTTCAAATCGATCCGCAAACTATCGGTTTGTTGTGCTGTCGCCGTCGATAAGCCGGCAAGACCCGGCAGTATCAGTAATAATAGTATTATACTTCGTAGATTCATTACTTCATTTCAATTAAAAATTCAATTACATTTAAACGAAAACGGTCATTAGAATTAGTCGTTTTCAATTTTTACTGCTTAATGAAAATGTTTACTTACCTGTTCTTTGTTGTTCTAAGTACGCGTCTATGATCCTGATCCCTTTCCCTGTCAATATACCCCGCACAAAGTTGATCATCATTGTGTAAAAAAGTTCTCTAAACGAAAAAGGAGGCTTTTCGAGGTAGGAGGCGCGGATATAAGTGTAGGTACTTTCTTCTACCAGAAAGGCAGCTACATTCACATTCAGATCCTCACGGATATATCCCTCTTCAATCCCCTGCCGCAGGAAATTCCTCAAATGAATATTATTGATCTCGGTATGCCTCCTGATTAGACTGGCAGCCCGAGGATAATATTTCTGAATATCTTCGAAGAATTTTACATTGCAAACAGGTGCATTCTCATGCACTTCGATGATTTTGATAAAAACCTCCACCACATTATTGCATTGAGCGAAAAGAGTTTCAAACATCTCTTTTCTTCTATCTCCAAACCAGACAAGTGTAGACAACAGAATATCTTCCTTATCTTTGAAATTCTCATACAATGTTCTTTTAGAGATACCTATCGAGGATGCTATCTCATCCATCGACACATTCTTTATACCGTATTGCCGGAACAGATCGCCCGCTTTTTCTATAATTCGTTCCTTTAATTCCATTTTTATATTTAAAAAAGCGGTGCAAAGGTAAAACGGAAAACTCAAAAACTCAAATTGGTTTTCCAAGTTTTAACATACTTTACATTAAGATTCTGTTACGCTCAGAGGTTCAGCACGGTCCGCAACGCCTTGTAGCCCGCAATGCTGGCCCTGATCTTGTCTCCGTTCTTAAGGGTAAGCATCTGATTCTGTTTTTCGTACATCTCTATACGAAGTATCTTTTCCACATTCACAATATAAGAACGATGCACTCTAACGAACTGAGACGAAGACAGACCGGCTTCGAAATACTTCATGGTCTCTTCTTTGAGAAACCTGTTCTGGTCGGTTACTATCTGCACATAATCGCCGTCGGATTGGATATAGACAATATCAGGGACAAGAATCACGTGTATCTTCTGACCAATCTTTACCGCTACCCGTTCCAGCACTTCGCTCTCTTCATTGTTATTCTCTTTTTCCCTGTCGGCGTGCGGTTCCGCGGAGTCTGTTTCCGGTCCCTCTTCTTTCTGTCTCTCCTTTTCAGTTTCCCTTTGTATCATCCTGAAATGGATCATTTGCACATGTATCACATACATAAACAGGCCGATAAAAACGGACAACGGAATAAGTGAACGAATCTCATCCCTGTTTTCATTCCCGAGCAGAAGGATGGAAGAGAGATAACCAAAGAGCACCCAGATGGATACATAGAGGAACCCCAATGCGAAATAATTGATAAACCGCTGAAAGACATCTAATCTCACATAGTTGGAAGATGGAATGATGACTGCCAGCAGCATCCCCATTCCCAACAAGATGATCGCATCGATGCAACTCTTGAGTAAAAGCAAACCGCAGGGAAAGGAGACAATCGGGCGAAATGCCGCCGTTTGCAATAGGGCGTACATTACGCCCAGGACTATCACCGGTAACAGTCGTAAGGGTATATACGTCAATGAGAGTTTCATTCCTTGTTTTTAAATTGGGTTACCGTTTTTCTGTTTGTCTACCGTATTTCGCATCCTCCGAAGGTCAGATTGCCTTGCAGTATCAACTTTCGGGTATGATCGGGCTGGGAAATGATCCGATTATCTTCAACACCTCCCAGAACAGTCTGAAATCGTGTCTCGATCCACCAATCACCGGGAATATAGAGTTCCACTCCGCCAAAAGTGGCGTCAATATCGAGAAAGGTCTCTCCTTCCGGGAGCGTGGTTCTTCTCAGGTCGAGCACCACACCGCCAAAAGTGGCGTTTATGCTGCCGCCGCTGAAAACAGGGTCTAAGAAAATGCTCTCGGAACCGCCGAATAGTACGCTTTTGTCTATTCTCCCGTTTACGTTTTCTGTAGAATCGGCTCCTATCTGTTTGTATCCGTGCTGCCTCCTACCCCTGCCGGAACCTATCCTGAAAACAAGCACAAGTCCCAGGAGGATGAGCAATACCGGCCAATAGATACGGGCAAAATCCGTATCAACGCCGCTGATAAATCCCGGATAAGCTTCCGCTATACGGGGAAGCAGGAAGAAGAGTCCTGCGATCAACCAAATCACCCCGAAGGAATAATCTCTTTTGGAAAAACTGATAATGGAAAGTACAATAAAGATCATCGGCCATGAAAACAGGATAGGTCTGAGGGCGGCATCAATCCATCCGAAATTAAATGATAGAAACAGCAACCCGGCTATAATCAACAACAGACCGAAAATAATCCCTTTCGACTTTGGCGAATGATGAAATGTAGAACATGAATTTGTTTCCATAATAAATACAATTTAGAATTTGCACAAATTTACGCTTCAAAAGGGGTCGGAAACAACTGAAAATCGATGAACGCATCCGATTTACCCGACGAATGAACTATTTTTTCCTTTAAACGATACCTTTTTTCTCCGTCCTGGATAATATTTATCTTTGGGCTGTAAATGTATGAAAATAACAGTAAGCCATATGAAAAGAAACACATTTTTTTATTCTTTTTCTCGTTGGAGACAACTCTCCTGCTATTATCTGTAAGTTGCATCGGTAAGGGGTAACGCCAGGCCCATGAACGCAAATGGTTTATTGGTATTGTGAAGGAGAAGCAATAAAAATTATAATTTGTGATGATAATTTTATAAATTTGCACACATTTACATTTTTACCCCACAATAACAATCAAAATGGCAAACAGTAAACTACGAGATGATGCACTTGCCTATCATTCGCAAGGGCGTCCCGGAAAAATAGAAGTCGTCCCAACTAAACCCCACAGTTCGCAACGCGATCTCTCACTCGCCTACTCTCCCGGCGTGGCAGAACCTTGCCTGGAGATCGAAAAAGATCCGCAGACAGCCTATGATTACACATCGAAAGGTAATTTAGTGGCGGTGATCTCCAACGGTACAGCCGTACTGGGTCTGGGTAATATCGGAGCAATAGCCGGCAAACCCGTGATGGAAGGAAAAGGGTTACTCTTCAAAATATTCGCCGGGATCGATGTGTTCGATATCGAGGTGAACGAGAGAGATCCTGAAAAATTCATCGAAGTGGTGAAGGCTATCTCCCCCACTTTCGGAGGTATCAACCTGGAGGATATCAAAGCGCCGGAATGCTTCGAGATCGAAGAACGCCTGAAAAAGGAACTGGATATACCCATTATGCATGACGACCAACACGGAACGGCGATCATCTCCGCCTGCGGTCTCTTAAATGCACTGGAATTGAACGGTAAGAAGATTGAAGATATCCGTATCGTGGTAAACGGTGCAGGAGCCGCTGCCAACTCTTGTACGCAGTTGTACATCGCTCTGGGTGCAAAACCGGAAAATATTGTGATGCTCGATTCAAAAGGGGTAATCAACACTTCGAGGACCGACCTCAACGACCGCAAAAAACCGTTTGCCACTACCCGCAATATCTCTACGTTGGAAGAAGCGGTAAAAGATGCCGATATGTTCCTCGGACTTTCGGTGGCTGATGTGCTTACTCCCGAAATGCTCCGGTCGATGAGCTCCGACCCGATCGTATTTGCGTTGGCCAACCCCAATCCGGAGATCTCCTATGAACTGGCCATGGCATCGAGAGAGGATATTATCTTCGCTACGGGTCGTTCCGATTATCCCAACCAGATCAATAATGTACTGGGATTCCCCTATATTTTCCGAGGAGCGCTCGATGTGCAGGCAACCTCTATCAACGAAGGGATGAAAGTCGCCACAGTGTATGCACTGGCTGAACTTACAAAAAAAGCGGTACCCGACGTGGTAAATGCAGCCTATAGCATCAAAAAACTAAGCTTCGGAAGAGACTATATCATTCCCAAACCATTGGATCCAAGATTACTGACGACGGTAGCCCCGGCAGTAGCAAAAGCAGCTATGGAATCGGGAGTAGCCCGCAAGCCGATCACCGACTGGGAACAATATGACCATAAGCTACGTGACCTGATGGGATTGGACAACAAGATGATCCGCCGCCTGTTCGAGATGGCACGCCAGAACCCCAAGCGGGTAGTCTTCTCAGAGACTAACCACCTGAATATGTTGAAAGCAGCTGAAACGGCATATGCCGAAGGTCTCTGCAAACCTGTTTTGCTGGGGAATGAAGAAAAGATCTCCAAAATGGCGAAAGAAAACCAGATCAGCCTCGAAGGGATCGAGATTGTGAACCTGCGGCACGACCGTGAAGAAGAGCGGCGTTTGCGCTATGCGGAAATCCTTGCGCAAAAGCGGAAACGGCAGGGTATGACCTTCGATGAGGCAGCAGAAAAGATGTTCGAACGGAACTATTTCGGCATGATGATGGTGGAGACCGGCGATGCCGATGCCATGATCACGGGTGTATTCAGCAAATATGCCGATACTACCTTTATTGCCAAGGAGGTGATCGGCATCCGCGACGGGTTGAACCATATCGGAGCCATGCATATCGTCAATACCAAGAAAGGTGTGCTCTTCCTTGCGGATACGCTTTTCAACCGCCACCCCGACACCGAAGCGTTGATAGATATTGCCCGGCTGGCCAACGCTACCGTCAAGTTCTTCGCGCATGACCCGGTGATCGCCATGATTTCCTATTCCAATTTCGGGGCAGACTCGGTGGGTAGTCCCGCCAGCGTGCACAAGGTGGTGGAGACGCTGCACGAAAGATACCCGGACCTGGTAGTCGATGGTGAAATGCAGGTCAACTATGCACTCAACAAAGAGTTACGCGACAAGAAATATCCGTTCACCCGCCTGCAGGGCAAAGAGGTGAATACTCTGGTATTTCCTAACCTCAGTTCGGCCAATTCGGCGTACAAACTATTGAGGGAAACGGGGACAAGCGACATTATCGGCCCCATCCAGATGGGATTGAACAAACCGGTGCACATCCTCGATGTGGAAACATCGGTACGTGATATCGTCAATATGGTGGCGGTAGCGGTAATAGACGCGATCGTGGAGGAAAATATCCAAACCAACAACCTCACAAGGATAGAATAAAAAACATCACCTCACCCCGGCAATGTAAATCCGGGCAACTACCCTATAAAGCGGTTTTACAGGGGGAAACAAACAGAAAATTAAACCTAAACAAAATATAGAAATGATGGAAAAAAGAAAGAAATTCATTCTCCCCGAAGCAGAGATACCTACCCAGTGGTATAATGTGACGGCTGAAATGAAAAACAAACCTCAACCCATGATCAACCCGCAGACGAAAGAACCATTGAAAGCGGAAGATCTTTATCCTCTTTTTGCCCAAGAGTTGTCGCGTCAGGAGATGAACCAGACCGATGCCTGGATCGATATCCCCGAGGAGGTTAGAGAGAAATACAAAATTTACCGCCCCAGCCCGCTGGTACGCGCTACCGGCTTGGAAAAAGCACTCGGCACACCGGCACATATCTACTTCAAAAACGAAAGTGTAAGCCCGGTAGGTTCACACAAACTCAATTCGGCACTGCCTCAGGCCTACTATAATAAGATAGAAGGAATAACCAATATCACTACCGAGACCGGTGCAGGGCAATGGGGTACTGCACTGGCATTTGCCGCAAAGGCATTCGACCTGGAACTGGCGGTCTATATGGTGAAGATCAGCTATGAGCAGAAACCCTACCGTCGCTCGCTGATGCAGACCTGGGGAGCCCAGGTGATCCCTTCCCCCAGTATGTCGACCAAAGCAGGACGTAAAATCATCACCGAGCATCCCAATTATCAAGGCAGTTTGGGAACAGCTATCTCCGAAGCCATTGAATTGGCCATGCAGACTCCCAACTGCAAATACACACTGGGCAGTGTGCTCAACCATGTAGCACTGCACCAGACGATTATCGGCCTGGAAGCAGAGAAACAGATGGCCATGGCCGAGGAGTATCCCGACGTGGTAATCGGCTGTTTTGGCGGTGGTTCCAACTTCTCCGGTATCAGCTTTCCGTTCCTGCGTCACAATATTGCCGGAAAAACCAACACAAGGTTTATCGCCGCCGAGCCGGCATCCTGTCCCAAGCTGACGCGAGGGGAGTTCCGTTACGATTTTGGTGACGAGACCGGCTATACACCGCTGATCCCGATGTACACACTGGGGCACAAGTTCGCCCCGGCCAATATCCACGCCGGAGGATTGCGTTATCACGGAGCCGGCAGTATTGTGAGCCAACTGCTGAAAGATAAATTGATTGAGGCGGTAAGCATCAAACAGTTGGAGACGTTTGAAGCAGGTATACTCTTTGCCCGTACCGAAGGTATCATCCCTGCCCCGGAATCGACCCATGCTATTGCGGTAGCCGTCCGGGAAGCATTACAGGCCAAAGAAGAGGGAAAAGAAAAGGTTATTCTGTTCAATCTCTCTGGACACGGATTGGTAGATATGGCCGCTTACGACCAATATCTGGCGGGTGATCTGAGTAATCATGAGGTTTCGGATGAAGATATCCGCAAATTTTCAGCTGAGTCCTGATCTCATTGAGAATAAGCGATATTGCGGATAAACAGACGAAAAAGGGTGAAAAATAACATAAATAATTTGGAAGTTTCATTTTTAGCCCCTATCTTTGAAAATACAAATTGAATGAGTTATTGCCGCATTGGTCGATTGGGAAACTCATCAATTACATTTTATGAACCGAGACTCGTTTTTGGCATCAATGGCGGGCCGCATCCTTCGGGATTCCGGTTTTACCGGGACAGCGGATTACAAAGATACCGGGACACTCAAATCCTGTCATAAGGAGTTTCGTCTTATTCCACCGGTGCGGCTTTTTATAAAAAGCAGATTAGCAAGAAGATCTTCTCTGATTGCAATCTGCTTTTCACTTTATATAATAATTCGATAGATATTCGATAGTTGTCCGATGGTTCTTCGGTTATTCAATTGTAATTCGTAAACTACGTGCGAAGCACGAATAAAGCACGAAGTGCGAACAACACGAGCGGAGTGAGTGAATAACAGCGAAACGAACAACGAGAGTGAAGTGAACGAATAACAGCGAAGCGAATGATAAAACAATATTGGGAAATCTTCATTGTCTTTTTTAAGATCGGCGCCTTCACTTTTGGTGGTGGTTACGCCATGATTCCCCTTATCCGCAACGAGGTAGTCAACAAAAAGAGATGGATACAAGATGACGAATTTATAGATATGCTTGCTATTGCCCAGTCCATGCCCGGCCCTATCGCACTCAATACAGCCTTGTTCGTGGGAAATAAACGGCGAGGATTTAAAGGCAGCCTCTTTTCTGCAGCAGGCGTTATTTTACCCTCCTTTATCGTGATCCTGCTTATCGCCATGGTGTTCACCCAGTTCAAGGATAACGAGGTAGTAGAGCGTATATTCAAAGGTATCCGTCCCGCAGTGGTAGCACTAATTGTCGCACCCCTGTTGAGTCTGGGCAAATCGGCCGGGGTGAGATGGAAGAACCTATGGATTCCCGTTGCTGTAGCACTTGCAGTCTGGCAGCTAAACGTCTCCCCCATGTATATTGTACTCGCAGCTATCCTTTTAGGAATTTCCCATTTTATTTATTTGAGAACGAAAATAAATAAGTAATATGGAACTATTGGACCTCTATCTGGCATTGTTTGTAGCATTCTTTAAGATCGGCCTGTTCGGTTTTGGAGGAGGGTATGCCATGCTGCCTCTTATACAGCACGAGATCGTCGATACGCATCAATGGATGTCGGTAAGCGACTTCACCGATATTGTGGCTATCTCACAGACCACGCCGGGGCCTATAGCCTTCAATTCAGCTACTTATATAGGTTATTCGGCCGTTACGGAGATGGGGTTTGCGTCGGGTTACGGAGTGATCGGCTCGGCAATCTGCACCTTTGCGGTAAGTCTGCCCTCTCTTATCCTGATGACACTTGTCACCGCTTTTTTCTTCCGCCTCAAGAATAACCCATGGTTGCAGTCGGCCCTCTCGATTCTGAAACCGGCTATTATCGGGCTGATTGCTTCCGCAGCACTTATACTGATTACTCCCTACAATTTTATTGATTATAAAAGCTGGATCATTTTTGGAGTGGTATTGGCGGCATCCATCAAAAAGGTAGATCCGATCCTGCTTATTTTCCTCTCCGGTGTGATGGGACTGGTTCTTTACTGAGCGGCGTTCTCCGGTCTCCCGGATTCATTTGTCTCATTTGAAGCTTCTTTCTGAAATTCCGCTGACTCCTTGAGCGCTTTTTTCAATGCCTTTTCAGCCTTCCGCCTTCTCCGGCTCCTCTTTCCGGCCCGGATAAGCAGTACCAGAAAAAACAGGAGTAATAGCGCAATCAGAACTAAAAACCATGTTTCAGTATAAAAAGGGTCGTTACTATAGTCAATACCTATATCAAGGTTTATCTCCTTCATCTCCATCAATCTCATTCAATCTCACTCAATCTCACTCAACATATCTGTTCTCTGATAAGCAAGCCGTTCTGTCCCATTGGAGACATAAATGATACCGCAGTAGGTAAATCCCAGTTTTTTGAGTATCCGCTGCATCACACGGTTATCACGATGCGTATCTACCCGAATGTTGTTACATTGAGAGAAACACCACCGGAAGCAGGCTTCGGCAATTCCTTTTTCTTTACCTGATGATGCGATACGGTGTACGGTACCATAGAGATCATTATTGAGCCATTCTCCCTCATAGATCTTCTCATAAGTAGGATCATCGCCAATGATAAAACAGAAAGTACCAATCAATTCTCCCTCCTGGTTTTCACAGACAAAACTGTGTCCTGCATCTATCTCTTCTTTGATAAAAGCAACCGAGGGATAGCCGTCCATCCATTGCGAAGCATTTCCGGTACTGCACATAAAATCACGAGCGATGGCATATATCTCCATCACCTCCGGCAGATCGTCATGGGTTGTGGGTCGTATCCGGGTGATCATTCCAATTATTTACAGCACTACGGTTGGGTTGTCTTGACTTTTGATTCTTATCTCTCTTTATGCCTTTTTTGCCGATGGTTTCTTGGTTGTCTTCTTTGCCGACGATTTTCCAGTCGATGATTTCTTTGCCGCAGTCTTGGTGGCGGCTGCTTTTGTTGCTCCCTTCTCAGCTTTGGGTTCCTTTCCCTTATCGGTATCGGCAATAATCTTACGGCAATCTTCCAGGGAGAGTTCCTCCGGTTTTTGCCCTTTGGGAATCTTATAATTCGATTTTTTATAGGCGATATAGGGACCGTAACGACCGTTCAACACCTGTAAGTCGGTATCTTCTTCAAAAGTTTTGATGATCTTTTCCTTATCTTTTTTCTCCTTCGCCTCGATCAGTTCAATAGCTTCATCGAGCCGGACCTCTAACGGATCGACTCCCTTAGGCAATGAAACAAATTTATTGTTGTGACGGATATAAGGACCAAACCGACCAACCCCGATCACCACCTCTTTCCCTCTAAATTCACCCACTGTTCGCGGTAATTCAAACAGTTTCAGGGTCTCTTCGAGAGTGATGGTCTCGATAGATTGTGATTTTTGCAACGAAGCAAAAAGCGGTTTCTCCTCTTCATCCTGGGTTCCTATCTGCGCCATGGCGCCATAACGGCCGATCTTCACAGACACCTGCCGTCCCGTCTTAGGATCTGTACCCAACACCCGTTCCCCCGCCTTATGTTCGGTACGCATCTGGGATGTCTCCTCCACAATGGGATGAAACATCTTATAGAAATCAGCGATTGCTTTATTCCACTGCGCTTTTCCTTCGGCAATCCTGTCGAAATCCTTCTCCACATTCGCAGTGAAGTTATAATCGACGATCGAGGGGAAATATTCTATCAGAAAATCGTTCACAACCATACCGATATCGGTCGGGATTAATTTGTTTTTGTCGGCGCCGGCAATTTCTTTCTTGTCGGTATCTTTGATAACACCTTTTTTGAGGGTAAGGATATTATAGATTCTCTCTTCTCCTTCTACATTTCCTTTTTCCACATACTCCCGGTTGATGATGGTAGAAATGGTTGGTGCATAAGTGGAAGGGCGTCCGATACCCAGTTCTTCCATCTTCCTCACCAATGCTGCTTCGGTATATCTCGGAGGACGCTGTGTAAAGCGCTCTGTAGCATTCGTCTCCAGCATGGTGAGTTGTTCACCTTTTTTCATGGGAGGCAGCATCCCTTCTTCATTCTCACCGTTCTCCTCGTCGGTTCCTTCCAGATAGACCCGCAGAAATCCGTCGAATTTAATTACTTCACCGTTAGCCACGAATTTACCGTCGTTGTTGGAAATAGTGATATCTGCAGTGGTGCGCTCTAATTCGGCATCCGCCATCTGCGAAGCAATGGTACGCTTCCAGATCAGCTCATAGAGCCGCTTCTCCTGGGCAGTACCATCAATCTCATGTGTACTGATATAAGTCGGGCGGATAGCTTCGTGCGCCTCCTGTGCACCTTTAGACTGGGTAGCGTACTGCCGGCTTTTGATATATTTCTCTCCGTATTGACTGCTAATTTCCGTTTTGGCAGTTCCGATCGCCAGTGCGGAAAGATGTACCGAGTCGGTACGCATATAGGTAATCTTCCCCGACTCGTAAAGGCGTTGCGCCACCATCATGGTCTGCCCTACCGAGAAGCCCAGCTTACGCGACGCTTCCTGTTGCAGGGTGGAGGTTGTGAATGGAGGTGCAGGCGATTTCTTTGCCGGACGAACATGGACATCTCCCACGGTAAAGGCCGATGCCTTGAGTTGCTCTAACAGCGCCAGCGCTTCGGCTTTGGTCTTGAGCCGTTTGTTATATTCGGCTTTGATCTCATATTGATGCCCGTTCTCCTCTTTAGAGAAAAGGGCTACAATCCTGTAAGCCGCTTCCGATTTGAAATTCTGGATTTCCCGTTCCCTTTCGACAATCAGGCGTACTGCAACAGATTGCACACGTCCGGCAGAGAGGGCCGGTTTTATCTTTCTCCACAATACCGGCGAGAGCTCGAAACCCACAATACGGTCAAGTACCCTCCGCGCTTGCTGTGCATCCACTAAGTTCTGGTCGATCTTACGGGGATTTTGGATTGCTTGTTGAATGGCATCCTTTGTGATTTCGTGAAATACGATACGTTTGGTCTTATCCTCCTTCAGCTCCAGCGCATCAAAGAGATGCCATGAGATGGCCTCCCCCTCGCGGTCCTCATCGGAAGCGAGCCAGACCGTTTCAGCTTTTTTCGCCGCCGCCTTCAGCTCATTAACAACTTTTTTCTTATCGGCAGGAATCTCATAAATCGGCATAAAGCCGTTCTCAATATCGATACTGAAATCTTTTTTCTTCAGATCGCGAATATGCCCGTAGCTGGACATGACATGAAAATCCTTTCCGAGAAACCTCTCAATTGTCTTTGCTTTCGCAGGTGACTCTACGATAACCAGGTTTTTATCCATTCAACTTTACAATTTGGGTGCAAAAGTACTAAGTTTTGTGTAAGGAACAATATCTTTTTCAGAAAATCCTTGTTTGTGAAGGTGTTTTTATGTTTAATAGAGGGTCACTCCATGAATGGAAGTCAACATATTAGTAAGCTGTGGAGACAATGTCCGGCGTATTTCAAGACGCATACGGCAACTATCGGTAAAATCCTGTGTCCAGCGCACGGTATCAAATTGTTTTAACACACGCATCACCTCATTGAGCAAGGTATAATCGAAAGCGATATTGATGGTATCATCGACTGTTCTTTCCACGATCTCCGCGTTGGCAACGGCATCGGCGGCCGCCTCCTTGTATGCTTTGATCAATCCGCCCGTTCCCAGAAGTGTACCGCCGAAATAGCGCACTACGGTAATCAGCACATCGGTCAGTTCGGCTGAATTGATCTGTCCCAGGATAGGCCTTCCCGCCGTTCCCGACGGCTCCCCATCATCATTGGAGCGGAAATCGATTCTCTCCCACCCCAACATATAGGCCCAACAGACATGGCGGGCATCGTAATATTTCTTGTGTTGCTCATCCAGTATCTCTTTCACCTCTTCAACACTCTTCACCGGAAAGATGTGAGATATGAACTTACTTTTCTTTTCGGTGATATATCCTTCGGCAGGTCGGATTACGGTTTTATATGTATCGTCCATACCACAAAAATAGTAAAAGTGGATGGAACAGGCATAATGCCGACAGGGTTGTTTTATTGTTTCACGCTTAACTTAATTATTTCAATGTTCCTCCCACGGTATTTCCTTTATCAATATTTATACGCAAATAATTCTCTTTAACAGCTATTATGCCTATGACTCTTTTATCTCGAAGATATCCTCTTTTCAAACAGGTCTAACACGTCGATGAACATTTCGGGTAAGATATTATATACTAAATCGAGAATATAGATGGGGATTTCCTTGTAATAAGCTGCGGCAATGGCTCCTGTCATACAGGCTATGGTATCGCTGTCGCCTCCGATTGAAATAGCCAGCCGGATAGCGCTTTCATAATCCGAACTTTCGAGGAAAGCTATGATCGCTTGCGGGACGGAACCTTGGCAAGTAGTGTCGAAAGTATAATACGGACGGATCTCATCAAGCGTAAAATTGAGATCGTAGCCAAAAGTTTCGGTGATGTATTGTTTTATTTCATCCTTCGTTTTTCCCTTTCGGGCGAAAAAAACGGCAGAAGCAACTGCCTGTGCGCCTTTGATACCTTCAGGATGATCGTGGGTCACTTCCGCTGTTTGTCTGGCAACGTCCAGCACCTCTTCCAGCGTGTCAAAGGCAAAACCGACAGGACTCACACGCATCGCCGAACCGTTTCCGTAACTTCCGTATGGTGCACGGTTTTCCGATTGCAGCCATTCGATAAAAAAGCCGCCATACCCCCGGTAAGGATGCTTCCGTCCATATTTCCAAATAGTTTCGGCAAAATCTTTGTCATGGAGAATAGCATCGGCTACGGCGACCGTGAGTACAGTGTCATCCGTAAAGTCCGATTTATCCGAGAACAACGGAAACTTTGCTGTTTTCACGTTATTCCGTTCAAAAACGGAACCAATGATATCACCCGCGATTGCACCTATGATAGTTGGTGTAGGATAAAGCATGATTATATCAAAAAAACTTACCCGCCAAACCGGTAGTTGAACAGGAATGGCGGGTAAATAAATTATCACTACTGACCGGATAAAATTTCAGAAAAAAATGGGGCTACCGCCTCAAGGT
>NZ_JAXQGC010000007.1:0-22163 GCF_034331125.1 Proteiniphilum sp. | reverse complement strand
TTATCTCTTATCCTCTGATTATCAACTTCATTTTTAACTGCGAAACATCAGTCATATACAAAATCCTCCTCAAACCATTTACCTTTTTCCAATATTAGCCTCTCCCTCGGAAAAGCATCCTCCGGTAAAAGTATAATATTTAAAAGTTCATTTTCGAACTTTCTTTTTAACGCTATGAGTTCAGGATATGCTTTCTTGCCTAAATTCCTGATATTCATAAGAACTCCGTCCCGCTCAATTAGGTAATCATATATAAAATTCTCAAAATTGATTTTACCTAACCATCTGGCTGTCCGTTTAGAACAAGACGAAACAAGTTCATTATATTTTTTTTCAACTAAAATCTTTTTTAGGGGAGACAAGTAGTTAAATAATTCGGCAGGAGAAATAAGTTTATCATTGAGGGCATGGTGAAGATCATTCTCAATCAACTCTTTTACTTCTGATTTTCTATCATATTCCGGCTCTTTTTTTTGATGGTCCCCAATTTGGGGTTCTTTAAGCTGAAAAAGAATGTCTTTACATAGTGTTTCTAATTCAAGCGAGGTCCTGTGGCCTACATTTCGAATTTCCATAAAAGACCCACCCTCTTCATAATAGGTAATAATATCATAGAGGGTGTATAGATCTATATAAAGACAACAATTGAGTGCGCGAACGGATAATTTTCCATTGTCATGAAGGTCGCGGATTGGGATATTCTTCAATGATTCTTTTAACATAGTAAATCTTAAACGAGTAATAGGTTATACAAAATATGTAACTGTTATGTATTGATCCTCAAAGATAGATAAATAATGCTATAAATAAAAAAATCTGAAAATAGGAAATTTCTTCATATTCTTATTTTAATTACTATTTTTGTATTACCTTGGGGAGTCGCCTTGATAAAACAGATTGAGTCTGTTGGTAAAATGAAAGTCATTAGTCCTCCGATAGGATGAATTTGGAAATGATGTATTGGGTATATAATAGCTATGTGTAAGCAATAACAAATTTATAGTAGTGAATACAAAAATAAGGATAAATATACTGACGGTCTTCTTCTTCGTTCTCTCAGTTATTTTAGCGATCCTGCTGCTGGCAGGGAATAAAAGGGCTGAGAAAGAGAGAGGATACGACAGTTCATCGGTGATGAATCGTATTTCCTATATACAGGAGCTGGCATTGGTCAGGTATAACTATACGGGAGTGATCAGTTATAAAGACTACCGTAAGTTTTTAAATATCAATGTGCCGCTGACCGACAAATATTTTTTACTGAAATATAACGGATATATTAAGGCCGGAGTGGATTTTAACCGGATAAATGTGACTGTAGATAACGACACTACTATTCATATCTCGATTCCTAAACCTAAAATACTGGATACAGTGATTGATGAAAAATCAATACAGGTGTACAATGAAAGCGAGAATGCGTTTAATCCCATTAAAATATCGGATTACAACGAGGCGATTTCACGGGAGAAAAATGTGATGATCCGTGATGCAGTTGAACAGGGTATCTACAGGCAAGCGACCGATGAAGCGAAGATTGCTATCACTTCGCTTTTGAGAGAGATGGGTTTTAAAGATATCCATATTACAGAAGAACTGGTCATGCCACAACTGAACTAATGTGCCAACCCCGACAAGTCGGGACAAACAACTTTCAACGGAGTGAAGCATAGTTAAATGTGCCAAGAAACTAATATGTAAATTTACAAATGGGTCTTGAATCTTGGTTCTTGGCTCGTGGTTCTAATTTTAATCGTATGAGATTCACATTCAGGTTATACTTATACTGGGTATCCATTTTCCTGGCTTTTTACGTTGGGATTATCGTAGTAGTCTGTTTTTTGTGGAGGGTGCAAGTCAATCTCTGGCAGGCGGCGTTAGTGTTTTTTATTGTCGGTATGATCCCTCCCGCGATCATTACATATTATTTCTCAAAACGGCTCGATTATATGGAATCGGATGATCCTGATCCTCCCTCTTTTTCCGGTCAGAAGACAGAGCTGTTTCACTTTAACGGACGGACAGAATACCCTTTCGATGAGGTGATGCAGCGGATCGACCGCCAATGGATCATCTCTTATTCTGATAGGAAAAAGAACATCCTGAAGTTCAGAACAGATGCGCGAATGACCTCATGGGGATTAGGGGGATACCTGAAGATGGAGGATAAAGAAAAAATCCTGGTCATCATTTATCCTATCAATCCACGATCAAAAAGAGAAAAACTGATGGTAGAGCAATTACTGCAACTTATGAAATCGGTGCTTGGTTGAAAGGATAACCTTCACAGTAACGGATCACCTCCTCATTCACAAACCGGACAAAATCATTGTGCTGTTCTTTGGTGATCATGTTCGGATAACTTAGTATAAGTAGCTCCTGTGGTTCTGCCTCGAGGCGATAGGGTAGGTGCATAAAGCGATAGGGAGTGAGCGTGTAACCAGCCCGTTCATAGAACTGTAAGCGACGTACCGATAATTCATTGCTGAGGGGATCGATTTCGAGAATGATGGTATGCTCCGAATCACGCAAATATTTCAACATCTGAGATCCGAAACTTTGTCCTCTAAGCTCAGGGTTAACTGCAAGGTACTCCAGATAGCGATAAGAGTCCCATTCCCAGAAGAATATCAACCCTATCAATTCCTCTCCTTCCCATGCCGATAAGGGAAAGAATCGCTCATCTGCATGAGCACGCAAATGATCGTCTTTTTTTCGTCTTTCCGCTAATGGAAAACTCTCTTCATACAATTTCCAAATCCTTTCCCAGCGCGCTGTATCGGTGGGATCAATCCGCAAATATTCCATTTATAGCCTCATTGAAAAGTTAGTAAAGACCTGTAGGTCTTATTCCATTGTGTGCAAAGATACCATAATCCTTTTAAACATGAAAAAATTAAATCTCGCACATCCCGTCCGCATTGCATGATTTGCCTTTGGTTACCTCCGGCACCGACGCTGCTTCTTTTTCTGTCCGGTTTTTCCAGTCACTATATGCTTTGTTCAGCACTTTTACAAACAGATCTACCGGTTCCGAACCTATAATGGCCTGCCGCCTGTCCATCAGAAAGGTGGGTACAGTATCAAACCCAAGATTGGCCGCTTCCTGCATATCTTGCTTTATCTCATAGAGATAGTCGTTGCTATCCAACATGCGGCGTATCTCTTCTTCCTCTAAACCCGCCTCTTTCCCGATAGAGACAAGCAACTCCCAATCGCTATAATCCTTAGCTTCTTCGAAATAGGCTTTCGACAATTTTCCCAGGACAACGGAATCCAGTTTCTTTTCTGCTGCCAGTTTGATTAATCTGTGTGCGTCACGTGTATTGGCAGCAATTGCGTTGGGAAGAGCAAATGGAATACCTGCCCCGTCAGCCAGCCGCCTGATCCCGGCAAACATATTATCTACATTTTCTTCAGAATAGCCTGCCATGTCCGTTAAGTATTGCTTGACAGGGATACCCTTCCCTTTGTCCGGAAGGCTGGGATTGAGCTGATATGCTTTCCATTCGAGAATTACTTCATCAGCATGATCAAACTGCCGAAGCGCCTTTTCATAATGTATTTTACCGATATAGCAATAGGGGCACATGATATCGGTCCAAACTTCTATCTTCATTTTGATCTTATGTTATCGTTTCTGTGATTAAAGTAAACAAGTTTTCCGCTGTTTTGTTTAACAGGTTGTATGTGTTTATCCATATCCGGTTTTTTCGTTAAGCGACATACAGAAGATGAATTTTCTTGTTTAAAGTAAACTTGCCGGAGATGACTTTTATTTATTTTTTATACTTTTGAGGGTTGTTTTAAATCGATGATAATGTTTACGGCAGACTATTTAAACCGGTTTGACAGGAAATACCCACAGGACAGTCCTGTGCCTGATGCCTTTAAGAGCAATGAAAGTTTCACTTGGGTGGATATCTTTAGAGTTCCGAAATGAAAAAACAAAAAGAAGATCAAGGTATTTTCACAGAATATTTTAAAGCTTTTTACCTGCAATATGCCGGAGATCTGGTCTTTTTTGCCCGGCAGTTTGTAGATACCCATGCAGCGGAGGATATTGTCCACGATATTTTCCTTAAGATATGGGATAAAAGGTCGACGATCATTGTGGAAGAAAATATCAGAAATTACCTTCTGTCTATGGTTCAACATGCCTGTTACGATTATTTGAAACATCAACAGGTGGAGGACACTTTTATGGATAAAGCTGTTCAACAAGTTAAGTTGGACGAATTAAAATATTACGAATCGTCGAAAGACTATTTCTGGGATAAAGACAAAATGGAAGCTGTTTATGCTTCTATTGACAAACTGCCGTCTAAACGCAGGGAGATTTTTAAAAAGGCCTATCTCGAAGGACGGAAGCATATCGATATTGCCGAAGAATTGGATATTTCGGTCAGGACGGTAGAGACACATATTTACAAAGCCCTGAAATTTCTCCGGGATAGTCTGATTACTTTTTTCTTTCTTCTTTTTTTGATATAAAATTTTTACTTTTCACACGATTATTTTATTTTTTTACATTTTTGATATGCTCGCTTCGCATAAATCGATTGATGACTAATTATATTATGCACTCTCATTATTTATTTTTTTTTATATAAAAATTTTTCAAAAATAATACGTAGTTCACTTTTAACAATCGTATATATAATATATACAAGAATACTCTAAATTTAATGATACAATTTAATTGCTTAGATTATTAATCTGTTTTGGCAAAGCAACTGACGATAAATTGAACCCAAAAAACTTGTTGAGTTCTGGTGAGTTATGGCAAAAGAACAAATAGTTCGACAAAAAGATATGACCAATGAATAAAGACGTTCCGGAAATAGTAGTACGTGTGCTTCAAGGGATTCATACTGAGGACGATATGCATGTTTTCTTGCAATGGTATCATTCTTCACAGGGAAATAAAGATATTTTCTTCCAATTAAAACATATTTATGACTTTCGTAAGGGAGAGAAGTACCCCGATATAATAGAATTGGAGGCAAGTTGGGAGCGTTTATGGGAGAAACTTAAAAAACAATCCGCAACACATATTTCATCATCAGAAACGAACCGGGACAAGCGTTATAGCAGCATCATACGGTATGCAGGAGTAGCAGCAGTTGCTATTTTGCTGATGGTTGTTGGAGTCCGTTTATTTTACAAGGGAAGTGATCAGACAGTATGGGTCGAAGTCCGGACCGGAGCCAAAAGTGGGATACAAACTGTCCGGTTATCTGATGGATCTGTTGTTCGGTTGAACGCTTCCTCCTTATTCCGGTATCCGGAAAAGTTTGGTAGAGGAGAGAGGGAAGTATATCTGGATGGAGAAGCATATTTCAGTATAACAAAAGATGACCGGCATGATTTTATCGTTCATGCCGATAAACAGCGGATCAATGTGTTGGGTACCGAATTTAATGTTTTTGGCTATTCTTCAGACTCTTATGTAATTACAACTCTTGTGACTGGAAAAGTGAAGCTGGGGACGTATGATAACGAAGGCAACCTTAAAAATGAAGTTGTGATGTATCCGAATCAACAGATCTATTTTGACAAGCAGTCTTATCAAACGACTCTGTCGGAAGTAAATACATTGGACGTTACATCGTGGATGAATGGTATTTATTCTTTCAGAGACGCTCCATTAGAAGAAATAGCCCGTCGCTTGGAGAAGATATACGGTATTACCATTATTATTCTGGATGAAGTGGATAGGAAGGAAGAATATACGGGAAAGTTCTTTGCCCATCAAACAGTAGAAGAAATTGCAAACGTCCTTAATTTCAAAAGGCAATTCCGGTTACAGTTCAGTGATGATACGATCTTTCTTCAGAAAAGATGATCAGTATAATTCAAAATAGATTAATAACTTATAAAAATAAATGCCTATGAGAGAACCCTGAAATAATAAATAAAGCCAGGAGACTGCGCCAACAGTATCCCGGCCCATAATTCGTTTTCAATTAATTAAATCACCTCTATTGTCTCACAAGCAACAGTGGAATACTATTTTTTAATTTATCAAAAACATACAAAGATATGAATAAATTAACAGATCCCCATAGACTTATATGGAGAAAAAAACCTTTAACCGTGATGTTCATTTTTGTCTTTCTGATTACCGGGAATTTTAATGGTTTTGCCGGTGATTATGTCCAAAATGAAAAACTATCGGTAAAGATGCAGCAGGCAACCTTTGATGAGATTGTTTCTGCTATTGAGAATCAGTCTGATTACGTGTTTTTTTATAAAAGCAGTGATGTGGATCGCAACATTCACTATGATGTAGACCTGGAAAACCGGAATATCCATGAGATACTGGATCAGTTAATGGAAAATTCTTCACTTACTTATAGAATATCCGGAAAGTATATTTTCATTGATAAAAAAGTGGATAGCAATGAAAAGGTGAATAAGGAGAACAATGTGCTCCAACAAAAGAAACAGATCACCGGAACAGTTATCGACGCCCAGGGAGAGCCCATTATCGGAGCCAATATTATTGAGCAGGGTACAAACAACGGTACCGTGACCGACATAGACGGGAATTTTTCTTTACTGGTAGAAGATAACGCGGTTATCCGTATCTCCTATATCGGTTATATAGAGCAGGAAATAAATACAGCCAATACAACCACCTTTAATATTACTTTGCAGGAAGATACTCAGGCATTGGACGAATTGGTGGTCGTGGGATATGGCGTTCAACGCAAATCCGACGTAACCGGTTCCATCTCTGTATCTAGAGGTGAAGATATTTTAAAGCAACAATCATTCAGTGCACTGGACGGATTGAAAGGAAAAGCTTCCGGTGTGAATATATTTTCCAATTCGGGCCAGCCTGGCGGAGCTTCTCGTGTTGTGATCCGCGGAACCGGAACTATCAACGCAAGTACCGATCCTCTTTATATCGTGGATGGTGTAGCGATGGAGAACTTCCAGTACATGAATCCCAACGATATTGAAAGGATTGAGGTGCTGAAAGATGCTTCTTCTGCAGCCATTTACGGAGCACGCGGTGCGAACGGTGTGATTCTTGTCACCACCAAGCGTGGATTGAGAGGTACAGGAGTAAGGGTTAGCTACGACGGTTCGGTTGGTGTAGGTACCATGGCAAGCTATATGGATGTGATGAATGCTTCCGAATGGATTGAAGCCTTTATGATCGGTCAGGAAAATGCCAATAAATACCAGGGCAAGAATTATTCACTCAACAAGACTGATTACTTTACTGATCCCAACTTGTTTGATGCCAATGGTAATCCGCTGTATGATACCGACTGGCAGAGAGAGGCAACCCGTACAACATTGTCGCATAACCACCAGTTGAGTATACAGCAGGGGAATGAATTTTCATCCATCGGGGCATTTCTTAATTATTCCGATTATCAGGGTCTGATGCTGAATTCCTATCAGAAGCGTGTGAATGCGAAGCTTACGTATGATGCAGATCCCACTCCATGGTTGTCTACTTCGGTAAGTTTGTTCGTGAACCATACCTGGGGGAACGAAGCAGAAGAAGATGGTGGCCACCAGATGCCTCGCCGTTCCATGATCGAGATGGTGCCCTGGATGCCAGTTAAATTTCCTGACGGAAGATGGTCGAACTCCACCACTGTGAGTGATGCATTGGGGCTTGAAGGGATGGCGAATCCTGTCCACGTTTTGGAGACCCAGGAACGTACCCGGGAACGTACGCAGATCTTCGGTAATACCGAACTTACATTTCATCTGGCTCCCGGTTTGGATCTGCAAACACGTTTGGGGATTACGAAATATCAAAACCAGTACCGCAATTATTCTCCCACCGATCTCTCCAATATTTCCTATCCTAACGGAAATGCTTGGATCGAGGATCAGAGCACTTTGTTCTGGCAGGAAGAAACTTTCCTTACCTATATGAACACGTTCGATAAACACCGTATCAACGGTATGTTAGGTTTGTCATGGCAGGAAAGAATTTACAGGTGGAACCGCGGAGAGACCGAAGGATTCTCCGATGACTTCTACGGAAATAATAATATGGGGGTAGGTACATTGCCGAAGAACCCCACGTCGGGTTACTCGAAATGGGCCATGAACTCTTACTTCCTGAGAGGTGCCTATACTTATGATGATAGATATTCGGCCACAATAACGGGACGTATGGACGGTTCATCCCGTTTCGGTGCAAACAATAAGTATGCATT
Organism: Proteiniphilum sp.; assembly: GCF_034331125.1. Taxonomy (NCBI): domain Bacteria; kingdom Pseudomonadati; phylum Bacteroidota; class Bacteroidia; order Bacteroidales; family Dysgonomonadaceae; genus Proteiniphilum; species Proteiniphilum sp. The sequence continues at coordinate 13,968 of NZ_JAXQGC010000007.1, read as the reverse complement.
CTTCCCTTCTGCCGGTCTGGCATGGGTGGTATCGAACGAAGATTTCTTCAGTACCAGTATTGTCAACAACCTGAAATTCCATACCAGTTACGGTATTACCGGTAACTCTGAGATCGGTACCTATGAATCTCTGGCTATGATGGGTAGTGGTAACGTGTTTATTAATGACGCCCGTCAGAGTGCCGCATGGCCGGGCCGTTTGCCTAACCCCGACCTGAAGTGGGAAAAGACCCATCAGTTCGATATAGGTGTTGATTTCGGCATGTTCAATAATCGCCTGAGTGTTGAGGTATCTTATTACAACAAACAGACAAAAGACCTGATTCTGCCGCGTCCCGTTCCCCGTACTACCGGTTTTGGTTCGGTAACGGACAATATGGGACAGATCACCAACCGTGGCGTCGATCTCTTGATCAACTCTACCAATATCTCTACCGGCGACTTCACATGGGGAACCATATTGAACCTGAATTACAACAAGAACAGGATCGATGCATTGGGTGAAAATAATGAAGATGTATTTACCGGTCCCAGCTGGGTATCCGGATATCAGACTATCTTCCGTGTAGGTGAGCCTTTAGCTGCATTCTGGGGATACGAAAGATTAGGTTACTGGACTGAAGAAGACAGGGCGGCAGGTTTGATTCCCAGCGGTCAGATCGTAGGACAGGCCAAACGTTCTTCTGAAAAGAAAATTCTTGGTAAAGGCATGCCCGATTTTATGGGTAGTTTCATCAATAATTTCAGTTATAAGAATTTTGATTTGACGGTGGACTTCCAGTTTGTATATGGTGTGGAAGTATTGCAACAGTTTACCCACTCTACGGAAGACCGTTTCGGACTTACCAACGGTGAAAAATCGATTCTTTATGATGCATGGAGACCGGGTAAGACAGACGCCAAGACCCAGGCGATACGCAATGGCACCCGTGACGGTCAAAGTTCTGAACTCGATTCACGCTGGGTAGCCGACGGTTCATACCTGCGTGCCAATCTGATTCAATTGGGATACAATTTCAATCCCGGTACCATCAAGGCATTAAGTAACCTTCGTATTTATGCCGGTGTGAGTAACTTATTCCTTATTCACGCAAGTGACTTCAGAGGTTATGATCCTGAGGCAACATCGCAGTCGGGAACCAACGCCAAGTTTGGTCAGAATATGTTCTTCTTCCAGTACCCTAAGCCAAGAACATTTACACTGGGATTATCGGCCACATTTTAAATCTTGTAAAAATAAACGACAATGAAAATAAAGAATATATTTTTAGGTTTCATGCTCTTTTGTTTCGCACTTACGTTCAATTCATGCGAAGGTTTTTTGGAAGAAAAGCCGAGAGAGAATATGGACCTTGGCCAGTTTTATCAGACTGCCAACCACGCCCGTTCCGGTGTCAATGTTTTATATAACACCGGTTTGATCACCTATTATGATGCAGGAGTATATAATGGAGCAACCATTGCATGGGGACCCTATCTTTCCGGCTTGTATGACAATGAATACAAAGGACAGGAGGTAATCGTGCAGTACAGCCAGGAATTGACAATTAGCGCATCTAATATTGCCAATCAGATGAATACGCTATGGGCTAACTGTTATACGGCAATTGCCCGGGCCAATACGGCATTGAAGTATATCCCGGGAATTGAAGATGTCAGTTTTGCTGCGGGAGAAAAAGAGCGGTTGATCGCACAGGCGAAATTTTTCCGTGCTTTCAACTACTTCCACCTGGTGAAGTTCTATGGTGATGTGCCTCTGGTAACAGAACCTTACGAGTCGCTCGAGAACCTCTATATTCCACGTGATCCCTCGTCAGCGGTATATGCACAGATTGAACAGGATCTGAGAGAGGCAATTCCGGTTTTGGCAGATGCCGCCTTTGTAGATAATGGTTTCAGGATTACAAAAGCTACGGCAGAAACATTGCTGGCCAATGTGTATCTACAGATGAGCGGTTACCCATTGAACACCAACCGTTATGCAGATGCAGCAACTGCGGCCCGGAGCATTATCAATGCAGGAAGGCATAGTCTGACACAACACCTAAACCACGAGGAAGGAAGTGCCTACAATGTCCTTCGCACCAGTGACGACCTTAAGGAATATGTTTTCACCAGAGAACGTTCAGCCACGATTACTGATTACCAGAATCGTTGGGTACAACTTTCGTTTCCTGTTTATGCTGCTGCCTGGGGTACTTTCAAGTACACGTTGACAAACAATGCGATCCGGCCGATGCCCACATTGATCAATGCGTATGATCCGGTAAACGACCTTCGTATCCAGGAAAGACAGTTCTTCTTTACGCAGTATCCGGATCAGAATGGGAATATGTCTCAATTTGAACAACCTTCTCCCTGGTTCTATGTGGATGAAGAGGCGATGTTTGAAACAGGTATCAGTGGCAAAGATTTCCCGATTTACCGCTATGCAGAGGTGTTGCTGATTGCTGCGGAGGCTATCGCCCGTTCAGAAGGTGTGACGGCTGAAGCAGTCGGCTATCTGGCCGATGTGCGTGCACGCGCATACACTACCAGAACAAGGGATCAGATCGTTTCCGAATTAAGCGGCCTTTCACCGGATGCTTTTGTTGAGCAGGTATGGGCTGAGCGTATCCGTGAATTCAGTCTTGAGATGAAGATCTGGGACGATATACAGCGTACACGTAAATACCCGGTAACTTCTGCAGATAATAAAGGTGTAGTAACTTTTATCGATGTAATCGGAGCCCAAAATCCCTGGGGTGCTACATTCCAGGAAAAACACCTGTTGTGGCCCATTACTGATCAGGAGTTACAGCGTAATCCTTCACTGACACAAAATCCTGGCTATTGATTAGCTTTTACGGAATAGCCTTTATAAAAAGAAAACCCGGGAAATTCTTCCGGGTTTTCTTTTGAATAGGCAGGGGAGCCGCTGAGGTTTTTGTATACCACTGGTTTTAGATGCAAAAAAACAGTAAACGATTGGTTTTTATTTAAAAAGCTTAAATTTGCATCCGAAACTAATATGTCAATGAAGTCTCAATACCCTATATCCAAGATAGATACATCCTCTTTCCGGATTATATATGATTTATATTTTGAACCGGTATGTCTGTTTCTGAATTATTATACCAGGGATGTAGCGGCTATTGAAGATGTGGTACAGGATGTTTTTGTCAGTTTGTGGGAAAATAAAGAATATTTGGAAATCCAATATCTGAAAACCTATCTTTATAATGCAGCCCGTAACCGGATGCTGAACTATTTGCGGAACAAGGAGAAAAGAGTTGTTTTGCTTAATAAATGGATAGAGGAGAAAGAAATGGCAGAAGCAAGTCCTGATTGCTATGATATGGAAGAATTCTCTGCCATATTGAAGAAAGCAGTTGATCAATTACCGGAAAAATGCAGGGCTATTTTTGTCCTCAATAAAGAACGGAAACTTACTTATCAACAGATTGCAGATCATTATCATATCTCGGTAAAAACAGTAGAAACCCAGATGTCTATCGCCCTGAAACGAATTCGAAAACAGGTTGCTTCTGCTTTAGAATGAGGGATGTGTTATAAAACATATTTTTTGCCTTAAATAAAATAAATTTTCTTTAGGGGTATTTTACTTTTTAAGGGTCTCTATTATAAATGACATAAAAAGAGATGAAAGTACCCTATGAGCAAATTGCCGCTTACCTGAGTGGAAAAGCACTTCCCTGGGAGAAGGCGGAAGTAGATGAATGGCTTGCGGAAAGCGCTGAACATCGTTCTCTCTTTCGTTCCCTCGAAAAAGAATGGAGCTTCCTTAAGGAGGAGACCCCGCTCTCATTACCGGATAAGGAGCAGGTGTGGACGAAGATCCGGGGAATGATAGATCTTCCGGTTACAGCCGCATCATATTCAAAACAAGTATTGATTAAATATATCAGTTTAACAGCTTGTATTGCCTTGCTTTTTGGGGTGGCTCTCTCATTGCTGTTTAATAGCGGAAGAGGGGAGTCTACACAGTTTACAGCTTATGCCCCTTTGGGTGAAAAAGCACAGCTTACCCTTCCCGATTCTTCGAGGGTATGGTTAAATTCCGGTTCCACACTAACCTATTTTACTCAATCCCGTCAACGTAGGGTCCATTTGCAGGGAGAAGCTTTCTTTGAAGTGACAAAAGATCCCCGTAAGGTATTTATTGTTCAATCGGGAGACGTGAGCGTGCAGGTGCATGGTACAAGTTTTAATGTTTCTGCTTATGATACAGATCCAGATATAGCGGTTTCACTTGAGAGCGGATCGGTGTCACTCTTTAATAATAAAAATGGAGTTGTCTTGGCACAGTTGCAACCTAACCAGATGGGACGTGTTTCGAAAGCAGACCTGAGTTGCAGTATTGTTGCCGATGACACTGGCATAACCAAACTATGGACGAATAACATACTGAAGGTGTATGACAACAATATTTATGAAGTTGTAAAAAAATTGGAGCGTTGGTATGGAGTGGATATTACCCTTGAGAATGCGAATCCTGATTCACGTTATACATTTGTTGTTAAAACCGAATCAATGAAAGAGTTATTGGGATTATTGAATAAAATGACGCCAATTACTTATAAAATAGAAGGAAAGGAGGTGACTATTCATCTAAGATAGAGAATTACCGAAAAGAAAAAGCACGAAGAACGGGCATTCCTCATGCTTTTAAACTAAACGTCATTACTCATTCACTTCTTTGTGCTATCGATTATTTATCGATAGGCATCACATGATTTTTGATCGTTTAGAATTACAAATATAGTGAAAGCCGAGAGAAAAGCCAAGCTTGCATGAATTATTCCGTTAAGTGAGTACAGAACGAGTTTACTCGTTTTGTCGAATGCGGGAATAATCTAACTTGTTGAACTTTTCCGAGGCGCATCCTATATTATTCAAATTTAAGTAAAAAAACAATTCAACTAATTTAAATCATATTTATCATGTGTAAAAAGGTATTATTATCCTTTTTGTTATTCTTTCTGTTAACCAATGTGCATGTCGATAATATGCAACGTGTTGATGTTAAGTTGAATAACATAAGTCTAAGAGAATTTTTCTCTTATATCGAGAAAAACTATCCCTATACATTTATGTATGACAACACCGAAATCAATGATAAAGAACGGATTTCGGTGAATGAAAGAAATCAGCCGATTACAAATGTATTGGCATCTGTATTGAAGGATAAGGGTATAAGCTATGAAATACAAGGTTATCAAATAATCTTGTCGAAGAAAGATGCTATTGATCAATCAGATGTCAGGCAGGCAGGACGAAAAACAGTAACCGGAAAGGTACTGGATGAAAACGGTGACCCTGTGATCGGAGCAAATATTGTTGAAAAAGGAACAACCAACGGAACCGTAACCAATATAAATGGGGATTTTACATTGACCGTAGAAAACAATGCTGTAATTCAGATTTCTTATATCGGTTATCTGGTACAGGAGGTCAACTCGACGGGAAGGAATTCCGTCAATATTGTTTTACAGGAGGATTCAAAAACACTGGATGAAATTGTGGTTGTGGGCTATGGGACAATGAGAAAACGGGACTTGACAGGTTCAGTATCATCCATTAAATCGGAAGATATACAGCGTTCGCCTGTTACCTCGCTTGACCAGGCTATCCAGGGTAAAGCAGCCGGGGTGCAGGTGTCACAAGCCTCTTCAGCTCCGGGTGGCAGGGTTCTGATCCGCGTTCGTGGGGGTAACTCGTTAAGTAGTAGCAATGAACCTTTGTATGTTGTAGATGGTTTTCCCGTCTCTGCAGGAGGTTCGGCAGGAGGTAACGGTACGGCACAGAATCCGCTGGCTACATTAAATACGGCGGATATTGCTTCTATAGAAATATTGAAAGACGCATCGGCGACGGCAATCTATGGTGCCCGAGGCGCCAATGGTGTAGTTTTGATTACAACAAAAAGAGGAGATATAGGAAGACCACGTGTTACTTTGGATGCTTATCATGGAGTGCAAACCGTAGCTAAAAAACTTGATATGATGAATGCCCGGGAATATGCCACTTTAGTAAATGAAGCAAGGGCTAACGACGGGCAAAGTCCTGTATTTCCCAATCCGAATAATCCTTATTATTTCCCTGACATTTCTGCTTTAGGTGAAGGTGTTGATTATCAGGATGAGGTATTTACCAGCGCTCCCACTCAAAATTATAATCTCAGTGTAGTCGGTGGTAATGATGGAATTCGTTATTCTGTCGGGGGAGGCTATTTCGGTCAGGATGGGATTATTAAAAACAGTAATTTCAACCGCGCCTCTTTCCGTTCCAACCTGGATATTAAAATAGTGCCGAGTCTGACGGTCAGTACCAATATCACGGCCAGTCACAGTTGGGCAAATGGAATGCCTTCCGAAGGTGACGGAGGTGGCGGTACAGGTGGCGTTGTGCATGGCGCCGTTGTGATGCCCGCATCCGTGCCTATCTATGATGCAGATGGTAATTATACGATGACAAATCCTACCCCGGGAGGTACCCCCAGTAATAATCCTGTTGCTACGGTCAATCATTATAAGGATAATCAGGAAATAGATCGTTTCCTGGGTTCTGTCGATGCAAACTGGGAGATTATGAAGGACCTGACTCTGAAAATTACTTTTGGGGCAGATTTGTCCACAGCCAACAGGGCTTTTTACTGGCCTAAACAGACACATAGGGGAAATTCCAAAAATGGGGAAGCAAATCAGAGGTATCGTAAAGATGTATCTTACCTGAATGAAAATATCCTGACTTATAACAAAGTATTGGGAGATCATTCATTTAATGTGGTGGGTGGTTATACCTGGCAAATCTTCCATTACAAACATTTTGAAGCATCTTCAACCGGTTATTCCACAGATTTGTATTTAGCCAATAACTTAGGAGCCGGAACCACCTATGGACAACCCGGATCAAACAGGTCGCAAAACCAATTGGCATCCTATTTGGGCCGGTTGAATTATATTTATAAAGACCGGTATCTGTTTACATTGACGGCACGTGCCGACGGTAGTTCTAAATTCGGAGCGAATAATAAATGGTCTTTCTTCCCTTCTTTTGCGGTGGCCTGGAGAGCTTCTGAAGAAGCATTCCTGAGGGAGGTGGATTGGTTATCTAATCTTAAAGTAAGAGCGAGTTATGGAAAGACAGGTAATCAGAATATAGACAATTATAAATCGTTGGCTATGCTTGGAACCATGAATTATGCCTTAGGAGGTATGTTGAATTCAGGTGTAGGTCCTAATAATATTCCGAATCCCGATTTAAAATGGGAAACAACAGCCTCTACAGATGTAGGATTGGATATAGGATTATTTAATAACAGGTTGTCTCTGGTTGTAGATTATTATTACAAAAACACCACTGATTTATTGTGGAATATCAGTACCCCAAGTTCGGTTGGATTTGGTTCGATATTTAAAAACATCGGAAGTCTGGAGAATAAAGGATTGGAGATAACTTTAGGAGCAGACGTCTTCACCGGGGAATTCAAATGGAACACCCAAATGAACTGGTCGAGAAACCGGAATAAAGTGTTGGAAATACCAGGATATACCCCCAGTACGCAGGGAACCCTGTCCGGACACTTGAAAGTAAACGGAAGCTGGCTAGAACCCGGGTTACCGGTAGGTGTATGGAATCTGTTGAAATATGATGGCGTATTTCAGGATCAGGCACAATTGGAGGCCGGTCCACGCTCTTCGGCTAATGACAAGTTGGGTGACGCCCGCTTCGTCGATAAAAATGGAGATGGAAAGATCAATTATACCGACGACCGCATGATTGTGGGGGATCCAAATCCCGATTTTATCTATGGCTGGACCAATAACTTTTCTTTTAAAGGATTTGACTTCTCGGTATACCTGCAGGGATCGTATGGTAATGACATCATTAACATCCAACGTGCAGAAACGAATATTTCAGGTCCCTGGGGAAATCAGCGCAGGGAGATCCTAAATCGCTGGACACCCACCAATACAAATACAAGTGTTCCAAGAGCACGCGTGACTGTTGATCCGCTGTTGTTGCAATCAGACTGGTTGATAGAGGATGGCAGTTATATGAGGGTTAAAACAATGACGTTGGGTTATACATTCGGGAATGTCAGATTTATGAATTCTCTCCGTCTTTACGTAACCGGCCAAAACTTGTTTACCATTACCAATTATAGTGGTTTTGACCCGGAAGTGAACTCCCAAGGGAATAGTAATCTCCAGTTAGGAGTGGATTATAATGCATATCCGTCTGCTAAGGCGGTGCTGTTTGGAGTGAATATATCATTCTGATTTACTAATTATTAAAGTGTGATTATTATGAAGGTTAAACAAACAATATTCGCCTTAGTCGCCATTCTATTATGTTTGAATGGTTGTCATGACAGTTTTCTGGAAGAGAAAGTGTACAGCAATATTACCCCGATCAATTTTTATAAAACCGAGGAGGATGCCAAGGCAGCCTTGATCTCTGTCTATAATACTTTGCGTCACAGCAATGCTTTTCAGCGTCAGATCATACTGGCTGCGGAATATCCCGGGGAAGCAACATGGAATAACTTTTCCGGTGAAGCCTGGCGTACGGAAATGGATCAGTTTACATGGACAACCAGTTCTACCGGATTTTACCAAATATGGTCTCAATTATACGTTACTATCAATCGGGCAAATACAGTGCTTACTTATCTGGACAATATCGAGTTCAAAACTCCCGGTTTAAAAGAGAAGATAATTGGTGAGACACGTTTTCTCCGTGGACTTGCTTATCTTTATCTGATCCGTTTCTTTGAGAACGTGCCTCTCAAAACAGAAGAGAATATGGCTGAAATTGAAAGTTCAAATGAGGGAACAAGTGAAGCCGTCTGGACACTTATTTTTGATGATTTTGAATATGCCAAAAATAATCTGAACCCGAAGAATAGCGGTGCGGATGTGGGAAGGGCCACTGCAGGGGCAGCGCAGACCATGTTAGCCAAAGCCTATTTGTCATATGCGGGGAAACCCTGGAATAAATCGGAATATTGGAGTAAGGCGGCACAGGAAGCGAAATCGGCCATTGATAACAGTGCTTATGGTTATGACCTGGAACAAGATTATGAAAGAGTCTTCTTGTTAGAGAATGAACACGGTTCCGAGTATATTTTCAGTGTGGAGTATGAAAGTTTTATGTCACAAGGTTGGGACTGGCCCACTTTTACGGGCATCAGAAGCGGTGACCAGATTAAGTTGGATGGATGGTCGTCACTTACGGTAGAAACAGAGTTTTTCAACAGTATGGCAACAACAGATAAACGAAGGAGTAAAACTTTTGTCCTTTCTTACCAAGGGGTAAACAATCCGGACAGAACTTATACATATCCGGAAAGTATAGCAATCCCTCACTATAATAAATATATCGACAGGACAGATGTTGGTAACGGTACGGCAGATTATGCCCTGAATCATTATATAACCAGATTCTCAGATCTGTTATTGATGCATTCTGAAGCTGAGAATGAATTGAATGGCCCTACTGAAAATGCGTTGTACGGAATTAACCGTGTACGGGCGAGAGCCGGTCTTCCTCTTTTAAAAGCGTCTGATTATACCAAGGAAACGCTTCGGGAAGCCATTTTCCAGGAGAGGTTATGGGAATTATGCCAGGAAGGTCATGTGTGGTTTGATATGAAACGGATGAATCTGATGACCACACGTATTAAAAAATACAAAGTAGAAGAGAAACATTATGTTTTTCCCATTCCTCAGAATGAATTGGATGCTAATCCTAATTTAGTACAGAATAGCTTGTATAAATAGTAGTTATATGTTAGACCACAGAGTAAAAAATTATTGGATTTTTCATTCTGTGGTCTAAGATTTTATATATTTTCGTATTATGAAACGGGCTCGTACATCCTAAATCTTGTATCATGATTTTTATGTCTAAATTTTTAATCGCATGAAGAAGATCATTTTATTGTGTGTAAGTTTACTGACTTTTTTGTCTTATGGACAGCAGACAGAATCCCTGTATCTGTCCGGTACGGGAAGTGATAATACGGTGTTATGGGATTTTTTCTGTACGGTAGGACGCAAAAGCGGGGAATGGGCTAAGATCCCCGTTCCTTCCAACTGGGAGTTCGAGGGGTTTGGCCAGTTCACTTATGGACATGATAAGGAACGCATCAATGAGACTGGCCTGTATCGCCATTCATTTGTGTTACCCGAGATATGGAAAGGGAAACAAATTAATATCGTATTTGAAGGTGTGATGACAGATACCGAGGTGAAGGTAAACGGGCAAGTTGCCGGAGAAATTCACCAAGGAGGTTTTTATTGTTTTAAATATGATATTACAGATTTACTGAAATTTGGTGAAGATAATCTTCTGGAGGTTACTGTTCACAAATCATCTTCGAATGAGTCTGTAGAAAATGCTGAACGAAAGTCCGATTTCTGGGTATATGGAGGAATATACCGCCCGGTATGGTTAGAGGTGCTCCCGAAGGAGCATATTGACCGGGTTGCCATTGATGCCCGATGTGATGGAATTTTTCAAATGGATGTTTTCCTTAGCGATAATATAGGGAATGCGCAGGTAACGGCTCAGGTAAAAACGCTGGAGGGTAAATTATTTGGGAATGCCATCACTGCTAATACGGACAAATCCGGCATAACCCGTTTATCCGCAGAATTTGATAATCCTAAATTGTGGTCATCCGAGTTTCCGAACAGATACCAGGTAGAAGTATCTTTCATTAAGAATGGAAAAAACGTACACAATATTACAGAAAAATTTGGGTTTCGCACTGCAGAGTTGCGTCCGGGTGATGGGTTCTATATAAACGGGACCAGGATAAAGTTTAAAGGGGTCAACAGGCATACACACTGGCCTACCACAGGCAGGGCTACCAGCTATTCCATCAGTTTAATGGATGCCCTTCTGATAAAGGAGATGAACATGAATGCTGTCAGAATGTCGCATTACCCTCCCGACCGGCATTTTCTTGATATATGTGATTCTCTGGGACTGTATGTCATTGATGAGCTTACCGGTTGGCAGTCCATGTATGACACCGAAGTCGGTAAGAAACTCGTCCGGGAATTAGTTGTCAGGGATGTGAATCATCCGAGTATTGTAATGTGGGCAAATGGCAATGAGGGCGGATTTAATTTCGATTTGGTGCCGGAATATCCTAAATTCGATATTCAAAAGAGGCATGTTTTCCACCCCTGGTTGGAGGAAGAATATACCAATACCTATCACTATCCTGCATACGGGGTAGGAACCAATTTTTTGTTCAATGGGAATAAATTGTTTTTTCCGACGGAGTTTATGCATGGATTATATGACGGTGGGCATGGTGCAGGATTGGATGATTTCTGGAACCTTATTCAATTCAATCCTTTGGGTGCCGGTGGATTTTTGTGGGATCTGGTAGATCAGGGTGTGGTTCGAAGTGATAGGGATAACGAGATAGATACCGATGGCAACCATGCTGCTGATGGTATTGTAGGGCCTTTTCGTGAAAAAGAGGGTAGTTTCTATACTATCAAAGAGATTTGGTCGCCCGTCTATCTGGAGGGGACCACATTCCTGCCTCCTTCGTTCGATGGTGTTTTCAGGGTACAGAATCGTTACCATTTTACAAACCTGAATCAATGTAGCTTTACGGCAAAATGGATCAATTTCGATTATCTTGCCGGTGTAAAGAACGAACTGGAGACGGATGTTTCCGTGGCAGATATCCCTCCGGGGTTTAATGGGCTGATAAAAGTTTCGCTCCCAGAGCATATTTCCGATTATGACGCTTTGTCTTTGACCGCTACCGATATATATGGCAGGGAGATTTATACCTGGACGAGAACAATTACTCCTGCTTCCCGGTATGCCTTAAGATTAATTGAAAGAGAGAATAATATCGTTAAGCAGGAGGAGCAGAATGGCGAAATTATATTGAGTAGTAAAGATGTCAGGCTTGTAATAGATCGAACGAGTGGAGTTATCCGCCAGATTGAGAGCAATGGACAACGATTGTCCCTTACAAATGGACCCAGGTATACTAACGGAAATATGGCCCTGGATGAACTGGATAAAGTTGTGGAGGATAATCTGGAGAAAATACGACTGAGTTTTAGGGATGAAAACAGCAGCCGGCCGGGTAGGCGAAATGTGATTACGTTATCATTGCTACCTTCGGGATGGATTGAGATTGACTATTCATTTGATGTGGGAGGTTATCATGATCACATAGGGATCACATTTGATTATCCGGAAGATAAAGTAAAACATGTCAAATGGCTGGGGAACGGGCCTTACAGGGTTTGGAAAAACAGGATGAAAGGAGTCTCTTTCAATATCTGGGAAAAAGAGTATAACAATACCATTACCGGAGAGTCATGGGAATATCCTGAATTTAAAGGGTTTCATTCTAACCTGTATGCGGCAGACCTTGCCACGGATGAAGGGATCCTGCGGATAGTGGCAGCTTCTGAAGATTTGTTTCTCCATTTGTTCACTCCGGACAATCCGGTGAAGCGTAATAACGATAATACACTCGGAGTGTTCCCGGATGGGCAGCTGTCCATACTCAACGCAATCAGCCCGGTTGGAACGAAATTCAAACAGGCTAAAGAACTTGGACTGCAGAGCCGGCAGAATTATTTTTTGAGTTCCGGACATGCTGAACCATTGAGAGGAAAAGTCTATCTGAAATTTATTCCTTGAAATGACCATGCATATTATTACACATAGTTGCAATCATAAGACAAGAGAAACTTAGGTAAACACTCAAATAAAAACTAACCAAAAATGAAGAAAATTCTTTTTTTTATTGCAGGGATATTATTATTCCTATCTTGTAGTATGCATAAGGCAGATTCTGTTTTTGCCCCTGGGACGATCAGGCAGACAATGAACAAAGTGGCTGAGTGGCAAATTAAAAATCCACGCCATGCCCCGAATGACTGGACGAACGGAGCTTTTTATGCCGGGCTATTTGCCGCCTGGGAGACAACAAAATCGCAGACAATCTACGATGCAATGATGGCGATGGGAAATGATTCCACCCAATGGCGGCCATATAAACGCTGGTATCATGCAGATGATATTGCCATTTGTCAGACTTATATAGATTTGTACAGGATTGAAAAACACCAGGAGATGATTCAGCCTACCATTGACACTCTTGCGATTTTATTTGAGAATCCCTATCCGTATAAGGGAATTCAGGTAATCAAATGGTGGTGGTGCGATGCCTTGTTTATGGCTCCGCCGGTATTAGCGAAATTAGGAACGACGTTAAATGATCCGACCTATTATCAATATAATGATCAATATTTCAAAGAATGTTATGATTTGTTGTATAATAAGGATGAGAAACTTTTTGCCCGTGATTTGAATTATGTCATAAAAGGGGATACAACCGATCGCTGGGAAGCAAATGGGCAACGTATTTTCTGGTCCCGTGGTAATGGTTGGGTCATGGGAGGTCTGGCACGGCTTCTGGAGGAATTACCGGAGGATTATCCGGAGCGACCTTTCTATGAACAGCTATTCAAGGAAATGGCAGGACGTGTATTGTCTCTCCAGCAAGAGGATGGATTATGGAGAGCCAGTTTGCTTGATCCGGATTCCTATCCGGGTGGGGAAGTGAGTGGTTCAGGATTTTTCTGTTATGCGTTTGCCTGGGGGGTAAATAATGGTTTATTGGATAGTAAGACCTATAAACCTGCCATTGAGAAATGCTGGGAGGCTTTGAATAATTGTGTGAATGAAGAGGGTCGTGTAGGATGGGTACAGCCCATCGGGGCAGATCCCCGAAAGAACTTTGATGAAAACAGTTGGGAGGTGTATGGTACCGGAGCGTTTTTACTGGCGGGAAGCGAAGTGATTAAACTGCGTTAAGTTGATTAAAAAAAGTGGAATTTATTATTCCACTTTTTCTTTGTATGTCGGGCATGGTATTAAACTGGCAGGATGCAAGTTCCTGTATGT
>NZ_JAXQGC010000006.1:41419-209321 GCF_034331125.1 Proteiniphilum sp. | reverse complement strand
ATTTCCTGACAGCTAAACTGAAATTTGATTACCCACTCTATTTGTTATAGAGCCATAAATAATAATCTCGAGCCACTTTTCACTGGCTTGATTCTTCTTTTTCATGTGATTAGTTTACCTTTCTCATCCATACTTTATTGATTTTTTATCAGTGTATGGAAGTTATAATGATCCTGTTCCTTTAAAGGAGCGATATATGTATTTTCTTCTGTTTATCTGAATGGCGGATTGAAGCGTGTGGTTTCCTTATACTTGCAAGACATGTTCTACGAACCCCAAATATCCTTAATTCCATATTCAGCGAAGATAGATTCTATTAGCTCCTTTTCGTGTACCTTCAGGGAATACACGCCCCGGATACGATACCCGAGTCCCTGCGGTGTGCGAATACCAAGCGCCTGCATTAATTTAGCCTTAACTTCAGCCAAATCTTTTACCCGTACTTGCCCGAGTCCTTTCTGAAACGAATTTCTTTCCATTTTTTATGTATTAGTTAAGGAAATAGCGTTTTCCTGCTATTTCAAAAGTGAAATAAAAACGTTTACTTTGTAGTAATTTATTTCATTTTGCAAATATCAATAATATTATTGATATAAGCAAATAAAATGATTGCTTTTTCTATGGAAAATGAAACTATTTTTGACAGAATTGCTCAAATTATTGAAATTGAGTGTAATGGGGTACCTGCACAATTTGCGAAAAAAATCGGATCAAAAGATCAAACTGTCAGGAATATTGTTGTAAATAGAAGAAGCTATCCCGGATATGAGATATTATTAAAAATCATCCAATCAATTGATTGGTTAAATCCGGATTGGTTGATCACCGGCAGAGGAGAAATGAGAAAGGGACATGATAAAAGCAATCAAGTGATCACAGAACCGGAGGCTCATTATGAAACTGATATCAACCGGCAATTAATCAATATTATCGATTCACAGCAACGCACCATTGAGAATTTAACCAGTTATAAAAAAACCGACAAATAACTTTTTATCTTTAGAGAACATAGGATGCGGTTCGGCACTGCTCAAACAAGTTTGGCACTGCTCTCGGCTTTCACTATCTTTGTGCCTCAAAACAATGGACAAGATGGTAAGAAAGAAAAAACAACTACCCCTTCTGGAAAATATACTGATTACTGATGTGGCTGCCGAGGGTAAGGCGATTGCCAGGGTAGACGGCATGGCTGTCTTCGTACCTTTTGCAGTGCCCGGAGATGTGGTGGATATTCAGTTGACACGGAAAAAGAACAGTTTTGCAGAGGGTAGGGTGGTACGCATTGAAAAATATGCAGAAAACAGAACGGTGCCATTTTGTAGTCATTTTGGAGTCTGTGGCGGTTGTAAGTGGCAGATGTTGCCTTATGACGAGCAGTTGAAGCAGAAGCACCGGCAGGTGACGGATAACCTTGAGCGGATAGGGAAAATCGACCTGCCCGGCATTAACCCTATCTTGGGTGCACCCGCTACGACCTTTTACCGGAATAAGCTGGAATTCACTTTTTCCAATAAAAAGTGGCTGACTGAGGCGCAAATCGTAAGCAATGAGACGTTTGACAATATGAATGCGCTGGGTTTTCATATCCCCGGCATGTTCGATAAGGTGTTGGATATCGATAAATGCTGGCTGCAGGATGATCTCTCCAACCAGATCAGGAATGCAGTCCGGGAGTTTTGCCTGGAGAACGGTTACACCTTTTTCGACCTTCGCAACCAGGTGGGACTGATGCGTACGCTCATCATCCGCAACAGTTCCATTGGAGAATGGATGGTGATTGTGGTATTTTATGAAGATGATCCGGAGAAAAGAGAGAAACTGATGAATTTTATTGCTGGAGAATTTCCGCAAATCACTTCATTGCTCTATATCGTCAACCAAAAAGCCAACGATACGATCACTGATCAGGAAGTGATTGTATGGCGCGGACGTGATCATATTTACGAAGAGATGGAAGGGCTTAAATTCAAAATCGGTTCCAAATCGTTTTTCCAGACCAATAGCGAACAGGCGTATAATCTTTATAAAGTAGCGCGTGATTTTGCACAATTGTCAGGAAAGGAGACGGTCTACGACCTTTACACCGGTACCGGCAGCATTGCCAATTTCGTGGCGCGGAATGCCAAAAAGGTGGTGGGGATAGAATATGTTCCTGAAGCTATTCATGATGCACATGAGAATTCACGTTTGAACGGAATTGATAACACCCTCTTTTATGCCGGTGATATGAAAGATGTGCTTACTGCCGATTTTATATCTGAGCATGGACGCCCGGATGTGATTATCACCGATCCGCCCCGTGCCGGGATGCATAATGATGTGATTGATGCGATCCTTCTGGCAGCCCCGGAACGGATTGTATATGTAAGCTGTAACCCCGCCACACAGGCGCGCGACCTGAGCCTGATCGACAGCCACTATAGGGTTACCCGTGTGCAACCTGTCGACATGTTTCCCCACACGCATCATGTGGAGAATGTGGTGCTGTTGGAGAAAAGATAATCATTTTTAATTTTTCACTCTTCACTATGTAGATTTTCTGTCGTCACTCGGCATAGCGCAAGTAAACTTGTCTCTGCCCTCGTTTCTAAGAAAATTCACTTTTAATTATTAATTTAATTGTCTTGGTTCTCGTATCTTGGTTCTTGATTCTAAAATTTAATTTTATGAATACTCGTAGATCAATCGTTATACTGTTTTGGGCTGCTTTCCTTGTTTTTCCTGTCAGGATTGCTTTTGGGGGGAAACCACAACAGGGGGAGGTGCTCAGGACGTTATACGGCCTGATGGAGAATAAAGAGATATTTATGTCGGAGAAAGAGGACCGGATATCATCAGTAAAAAAGATGTTGCAAACGCCCAATATAAGTGATGTACAGCGGTATGAAATCAACCTGCAATTGTTCAACGAATACAAAACATATATATCCGATTCGGCTATTTATTATGCAAAGCAGAATGTAATAATATCCGGGAGAATGGATGATCCGGAAAGGATCAATGAATCGAAGCTCGACCTGACCTCTTTGTACATTATCGCGGGAATATACATCGAAGCATTGGATATCCTGAAAAATATAGATAAAAACGGACTTTCCGGTGAACTCCTGATAAAATATTATGACAACTATAAACAGTTGTACCGGAGTTATTCTTACAACAATCCCAATGCTGATATACATACCGGAAAGAGCAGCCTGTATCGGGACTCATTATTGAGTGTGCTGGATAAAGAATCCAACCATTACAAGATCGTCTATGCCGAAAAACTGTCTGATGAGAACCGGTTGGCTGAGTCAAAACAAATTTTACAGGATCTTATCGATCAATCGGAAGAAGAAACGCATGAAAAAGCTGTTTTGACGTATGCCCTGGCAAGTATATACCGGAAAGAAGGGGATATTCATAATCAAATCACTTATTATGCAATATCAGCTATCTGCGATATCAAGAATGCGATCAAGGAAAACGCATCGATGCAGGCGTTGGCCGTTACACTATTTGAAACCGGCAATATCGAAAGGGCTTATGATTGCATCAGATCGTCGATGGAAGATGCCATGTTTTGCAATGCCCGCTTACGGACGTATGAAATCTCACAAATACTTCCGATCATCGACTCAGCATATCAGGAAAAAGTCAGGAATCAGCAGTCAGAACTGCAACTCTTCCTTGTTTTGGTGAGTCTCTTGTCACTGTTCCTCATCATCGCTGTTATCTATGTCTATCGCCAGATGAAAAAGATCGCCCGGATAAGAAAGGAACTGTATCAAACGAATCTGAAGCTGAATGACCTGAATAATGATTTGCAACATACTGTCGATCAATTGAACAGAACGAATAGAAAATTGTCGGATGTAAACGATGAATTGTCCGAATCCAACGAGATCAAGGAAACCTATATCGGCCATTTTCTGGACCTTTGTTCAACTTATATCAATAAATTGGAGAAATACCAGAATACGCTCAATAACAAAGCGGTCGAACGAAAACTCGATGAACTTTTCAGGATGCTGAAATCGCACGATATGATCGATCAGGAGTTGAGAGAGCTCTATAAATTGTTTGATAACATCTTTCTTCATCTTTATCCTAATTTTGTGGAGGAATTCAATTCCCTGTTGCTTGAGGAAGAGCGATTCAATCTGAAGCCGAATGAATTGTTGAACGTTGAATTGCGTATATTCGCGCTGATCCGGTTGGGTATAACAGACAGTTCGCGTATTGCCAACTTCTTGCATTATTCGGCAAACACCATCTATAATTATCGTACGAGAGTACGAAATAAAGCAGCCGTACCCCGTGATCAATTCGAAAATTTAGTGATGAAAATTGGTGTTATACAGAAAATCTGAATATATATCATCTACTTTTTTACACCTCTATATTTAAGTATTGACTTGATATACAGTTGATATTCTTGTTCCTTCATCTATATGTTAACTATCCTGATTTTTTTTTCGCTACTTCATCTTTTACATTTGCCAATGTTATTGTTCATTATCTTGATGCCACTATTTCGTTAAAGTTAAATGAGAGCAATGAAAATTTAATTGGTCGGATGTGAAAAACGGCTAATGTAAGTGAGGTATAAATGTGACTATAACCTTTTGTATTTTTTTATTTCTAAATTTTTTAACATGTGGGAAAAACAAAAATTATTCAACGGGCCGATGGCATGCAAGGTACTTTTATGGGTATTGTGCGCGCTATTCAGTATTAACCTGTCGGCTCAAGATCGGAAAATTATTTCTGGAAAAATCACCGATAAACAGGGTGAATCCGTGATCGGGGCTTCTGTTTTAGTCAAGGGAACCACGGTCGGTACGGTAAGCGATATTGATGGTAATTTCTCTCTGGAGGTGCCTGAATCCGCGGTGATAACTGTTTCTTATATCGGTTACCAATCACAGGATATTCCGGTGGAAGGAAGAACCGATTTTTCTATTCTGTTGCAAGAAGATACCCAACTGCTGGATGAAGTGGTGGTGGTAGGGTATGGCGTGATGCGAAAGAGGGACCTCACGGGTGCCGTGGCGTCGGTCTCCGGTGAGTCAATGAGGGACAAGCCGGTGGCCAGCATCGGGGAAGCCCTTCAAGGACGAGCAGCCGGCGTGCAGGTTATTTCCTCCGGTAAACCGGGCGATAACGTGTCCTTCCGTATCCGGGGAATCAGCACGATCAATAACAGCGAGCCGCTGCTGGTTATCGATGGTGTGCCCACCGATTTGGGGATCAACGCCCTGAACATGGAGGACGTGGAAACGGTGGACGTGCTCAAGGATGCCTCGGCAACGGCAATTTACGGCTCCCGCGGGGCGAACGGCGTGATATTGATTACCACCAAGAAGGGAAAATCAGGGGATGGCTCCATCTCGTTCAGCGCGAATTGGGGAGTGCAAACCGCGACCAATATGCCTCAAATGCTCAATGCCACACAATTTGCCTCGTTGCATAACGAGATGATTGCCAATTATAACCGGTTTGCTTCCTCACCGCTTGCCCAACGTCCCGATTTTGCGGACCCGACAGTGTGGGGGGAAGGTACCGACTGGCTGGGAGCACTGTTCCGTTCGGCATGGATGAAGAACTACACCGTTTCCTATTCAGGAGGGAGCGATAAGAGTAATTACTATGTGTCGGGCGGAGTGCTCGATCAGGACGGTATCGTGCTTAATACTTCGTACCGCCGTTATACGGTGCAGTTCAACAGTGAATCGAATGTGCGTTCGTGGATAAAATTCGGGAACAACGTCACGTTGAGCCATGACATAAAAAAACAAGGCTCTTACGATATTCGCTCAACAATGGCTTCGTTGCCTACCCAGCCTATTTATAACGAGGATGGTTCGTATTCCGGACCTGGGGATCCGGCCCACCAGTATGGCGACATCCGTAATCCGATCGGTACGGCGTCGCTGAGCCGGAACAGGACCAACGGATACAATGTGCTCGGGAATATATTCGCCGAAATAAAGCCGGTTGATAAACTCACGTTTAAGTCGTTGGGCGGCATCGACTTCAAGTTCTGGGACAACAACAGTTTCAGTCCCAAATACGATTGGAAGCCCATTCCGCAGCCGCAGTCGTCGTTATACGAATCGTCAAACAAAAGCCTTACCTATTTGTGGGATAATACGCTTACCTACATCGATACATTTGAGGACAAGCACAATCTTAACGTGATGATCGGTTCCAGCGCCCAGAACAATGTGTTCAACTGGATGAGCGCCAGTGTGCAGGGTTTTTTGAGCGACAGTAACAATCAGTTGAATAACGGGCTTACCGACCCGACAGTGGGCGGATCGAAAAATGACTGGGCGGTCCTTTCGTTCATGGGGCGGGCCAATTACAATTACGACAATAAATACCTTTTCACCGCGACCATCCGTCGCGACGGTTCTTCACGGTTTTCCAAAGAGAACAGGTGGGGGACATTCCCCTCTTTCTCGGCCGCGTGGCGGTTATCGGAAGAGCCTTTTTTCAATACCGGTAAATGGGTGAATGATGTCAAAGTGCGTGCGGGTTACGGTGAAACGGGAAACCAAGACGGCATCGACAACTATGCCTACTACACCCGCCTGAGAACGGGGCAGTACGTGTTCAACGGCACACCGGTTTCCACATTGTATCCGCTGGTAATGCCCAATCCGGATGTGAAATGGGAGACTGTGAAGCAATTCAACGCCGGGGTAGATCTCGCGCTGGTCAATCAGCGCGTTAACCTGACATTGGATGCCTACCTGAAAAATACGAGCGATATGTTGGTGCCGATGTCCGTACCCATTACCACCGGTTATTCCGACATTTACGTGCCGAGCATCAATGCCGGACAGGTGCGGAACAAAGGGGTTGAATTGACCATCTCGTCACGGAACCTTACCGGCGAGTTCGAGTGGGACACCGATTTCAATATTTCTTACAACAAGAACAAAGTGGTGAAAATGAATGACGGGATTGCCCTGTTTACCGGCGGCGATATAAACATGACCAAAGTGCAGGTCAGCGCCGAGGGAAGGCCGGTGAATGCTTTCTACGGCTACGTGACCAACGGTATCTTCCAGAATCAACAGGAAGTGGATAATTACGCGGTGCAGGTAGCCGGCGGAACAGCGCCCGGCGATATTAAATTTCGCGACCTGGACAATAACGGCGTGATCAATGCCGATGACCGCACCTTTATCGGCAACCCTTTCCCTGATTGGGCGTTCTCGCTAAACAACAGTTTCGCCTATAAGAACTTCGATTTGCAACTGTTTTTCCAAGGCGTGGCCGGGAACGAGATTTACAATGCCAACAGGATATGGCAAGAAAGCATGTCGGTTCCCCAGAACCAAACGAGGAAAGTGCTGGATCGCTGGACCGGTGAAGGAACAAGTAATAGCATCCCCCGCGCGGTGTATAGCGATCCCAACCAAAACGCGCGTCACTCCAACCGGTTTATTGAAGACGGGTCGTACCTTCGCTTGAAGAATCTCACGTTGGGTTACAGGTTGCCGCAGTCGGTTGCAGGAAAAGCCCAATTGAGTATGGCGCGTATTTATCTTTCATGCCAGAACCTGTTCACGCTTACTAAATATTCGGGCTTCGATCCCGAAGTAGGAGCGGGAGGTGTCGATCTCGGCACTTATCCGGTGACACGTACCGTCAGTTTGGGGTTAAACATTCAATTTTAAACATTATGAAGAAAATATACTATATAGGACTTATATCCCTGTTGACATTGTTCGGAGCCTGTTCCGATTTTCTGGACAAGGTCCCTTATGAAGATCCCAGTGCCGAAGCGCTTACAGACGAGGCATCGGCGATAGCGTTGGTAAACGGGGCGTATCAACCGCTACAGCGCCCAAAGTTATATAACATGAGAATGTGGACACTCGATATTATCGCTGGGAACAGTGAAGTGGGTGCCGGCGGTGGAACCGATGGCATAGAAACGGTGACCCTGGCGAACTTCGTGGCTACCGCGGATAACGCGGCGGCGCTCGATATCTGGCGGGGCCCCAATCCCGGGATATTGTATTGCAACACGGTATTGGAAAACGTGCCGGAAATGGATATCGACGAATCGTTGAAGAACCGGTCCATCGGGGAAGCCAAATTCCTTCGGGCACACTATTATTTCATCTTGGTACAGCTATTCGGGGATGTCCCGATGACGGTTTCCACACCGAAGCCCGGAGACGACTTGTTGCCGGCACGTACCGACAAGATGACCATTTATAACGAAGTGATTATTCCCGACCTGAAGGATGCCATCGAGCTGTTGCCTGTCAGGGAGGAATACTCCGGGAGCGACGTCGGTCGCGCATCCAGGGGAGCTGCCGCCGGAATGCTGGCCAAGGTGTATCTCACCCTGGGGATGTATGAAGAATCACTGCAAATGAGTGAATTGGTAGAGAGCCTCGGGTATACCCTCAACCCCGATTACAGCGATTGCTTCGGTGGCGAGGAAAGGCATAAAAATACGGCCGAGTCTCTGTTTGAAGTGCAATATTACGGACTGACCAAGGCCGGGTTCTGGGATGATGAAAACCAAGCGAACTGGCTAAGCACCTATATGGGACCGCGCAATACCGGATGGGTAGGCGGCGCATACGGCTGGAACCAACCGACCCAAGAGTTTGTGGACCAGTACGAAGTGGGCGATCTGCGTAAAGACAAAACCATTTTGTACGAGGGAGGGCCCGCGTTCGACGGCAAATCCTATAAAGCCACCATGTCGAATACCGGATACAATGTCCGTAAATTCCTTGTGCCACTGTCCGTTTCTCCCGATTACAATACGAATTCGGCAAATATCGTGGTGTTGCGTTTTGCCGATGTGTTGCTGATGAAAGCCGAAGCATTGAATGAGTTGGGAAGGACCGAAGAAGCCGAAGAGCCTTTGTATCAGGTACGCAGGAGGGCCGGCCTGACCGACCGGAGCGATGTGGAAAATCTGTCGGCTGAACAGATGAGGGAGAAGATAAGGCATGAACGCCGTATCGAGTTGGCATTCGAAGGACACCGCTGGTTCGACTTGATCCGCTGGGATAACGGCCAATACGCGCTGGATTTCCTGCACTCTATCGGGAAAATCAATGCGGCGCGGAAGCACCTTCTGTTTCCTATCCCACAAAGGGAAAGGGATGCCAATCCTAATTTAACGCAGAATCAAGGGTACTAATATCGAAAACGAGCTGAATTATGAAAACATATCGATTATTATTCATCCTATCGTTGCTGTCCGCACTTCTTATCCGGTGCACCGACGATAATTATATGGAACTGGATAAAGGGGATACTCCGTTGGAAGTCACCGCGTCAAATACTGAAATCGAACTCGATGCCACCAATCCGGCAACGGAAGCCTTGAAATTAACGTGGACGACCGGGTCCAATCAGGGAACCCATGCAGCCATCAGCTACACGTTTCAAATGGATGTGCAGGGCAATAACTTTGCCGACGGCATATCCCTCGACCTGGGAAGGGAAGTATACGAAAAAACATACAGAAATGAAGAACTGAATGATATCCTGCTTAACGATTTCGGGATTGCCGTAAATGAGGAAACCGTTCTGGAAGCCCGTGTTATCGCAACAACTGCAGCAGAGGGTGTCGAACCCGAGACTTCTAACGTGCAGCGTATCTCAGTGAAGACGCACAAACCCATCACCAAAACACTCTATCTGATAGGTGACGCCACACCCAACGGATGGAGTGCCGACGATGCCACTGAAATGCGTCCTGTCAACAATGTGGCCAAAGGCTTTACATGGACCGGGTCGCTTTCGTCGGGTAAATTCAAATTCATCACCACCTTGGGCGACTTTGTTCCCTCGTATAACAAAGGGGAGAGCGATAGCAAGCTTTACTTGCGTGAAAGCGACGATGACCCTTATGATGAGCAGTTCGAAATAACTGAGCCCGGAACCTACACTGTAACGGTGAACCTGATCACATTGGCCGCCAGCATCGTGAGGGGAGAAGGGCCGGAATACAGTGAACTGTGGTTTGTGGGAAATCCTACCGGATGGAATTTTGAACCGATGACCGTGAGCCCGCTCGACCCGTTCGTGTTTCATTACAATGCCGACCTTTCGGCTGGCGGTGAATTCAAGATCGGTACCGCGGCAGGAAACTGGGATGCGATCTTTTTCCGTCCCGCTGTCGACCAGACACCTGAAGGTACAGACCTCGATGTGGATAAATGGGCCGGCGATCCTGATTATAAATGGAATATTACGGGAGGCGTATATAAAATCAAGCTGGATACACGTGATATGAAGATCGATATCGTTCCGTTCACGCCGTTCACAATGATATACCTTGTGGGTGATGCAACGCCCAACGGCTGGGATATCGGTAATGCCACCGCAATGACGGCCACCGCTGATCCGTACAAGTTCACATGGACCGGAGCCTTGAAGGGAGGAGAGTTGAAGTTTACCTGCGATAAACAAGACGACTGGAACGGTGCATGGTTCATTGCAAGCGAAGCGGATAAAACGCCGACCGGGCAGGAAGAACAAATGCTGTATAATTATCCGGGAGCCGGAGTCGATTACAAATGGAGGATAACGGAAGCCGGAACATATCAGATCGAACTCGATCAGTTAAAAGAAACAGTTACTATTAAGAAACAATAAACAAACCGAAGGATCTGCCATACTTTGAATCCGGTATGGCGGATCCCTAAAAAAGATTATGATCAAAAAAATTACTTATATATTTGTTGCTTGTTCACTGATATTCGCTTCATGCGAGGATTATTACGACACGAAAAACAACCCGATCACCTACGGTGATACTTATCTGAATATCGGTGTCACTACCGATAAAGCGGTATATAAACCCGGGGAAACTGTCCATTTCACCCTGAAAGAAAGACCTTCCGGTAACCTGAAAGTACGTTATTCGCATCTGGGAGAAGTGATAAAGGAGGAAAATCTGTCGGGAACATCATGGTCGTGGACAGCACCGTCCGAAGATTTCAGAGGATATCTGGTCGATATTTACGAAACTGAGGGAGACGGTGAAAAGATCTATCAGAGCATAGCTGTGGATGTCTCTTCCGACTGGACGAAATTTCCCCGTTACGGTTTTCTCTCTTCTTACGGAAATATATCCACAGATCAGATTACAAGGAATATTGAGACATTGAGCCGTTACCGTATCAACGGGATCCAATTCTACGACTGGATGTATGATCATCACCGGCCATTGGCCGGCACTGCGGAGAATCCGCTGGTGTCGTGGCCCGACCTTATCGGGCGGCCCAATTATCTCTCCACAGTGAAAGGATATATCGATGCCGCACATGGCAGGGGAATGAAAGCGATGTTTTATAATCTGGCGTTTGGCGCCTTGAGCAATGCCGCATCGGATGGGGTAAAAGAAGAGTGGTATATTTTCAGGGATACCAATCGTTCTGAAAAGGACAACCACCACCTCGATCCACCTTTCCGCAGCAGCATTTACCTGACCAATCCCGCCAACCCTGAATGGCAGGCTTATCTAGCCGCACGCCACAAAGATGTGTACAGTGTATTCGCTTTTGATGGCTATCATATAGATCAATTGGGTAACAGGGGAACGGTATATGATTATGACGGCAACGAGGTGAGACTGAATGAAACGTATGCTCCCTTCATTGCTGCCATGAAACAGGCCGATCCCGGCAAACGGTTGGTGATGAACGCGGTCAGCCAATACGGGCAAAACCATATTGCCCGGGCCGATGTTGATTTCCTCTATACCGAAGTGTGGGATGAAAGCAAGACTTTCGAACAGCTGGCGCAGGTGATCCTTGACAACAACGCCTACTCGGATAACCGGAAACAAACGGTACTTGCCGCTTATATCAACTATGCCCGGTCGAACAGTTCCGGATATGTAAATGCACCGGGTGTGTTGCTGGCGAACGCGGTGATATTCTCTTTCGGAGGCGCACATCTTGAATTGGGTGAACATTACCTGGCAAACGAATACTTCCCGAATTCGAACCTGCAGATGAAGAGCGACTTGAGGCAGGACTTGATTCGTTATTACGATTTTCTTACGGCTTACCAGAACCTTTTGCGTGACGGTGGTACATTTGCTTCATTTGAAGTGAAATCAGCCGACGAAAATATCCGGGTAGAGAACTGGCCGGCATCGCAGGGAGCAGTAGCAGTTTCCGGCAAAAAAATTGGCGGAAAGGATGTAGTCCATCTTATTAATTTTTCCGATGCCAATTCCATGGATTGGAGAGATACCAACGGCACCCAGAAAGAACCTGCGACCATCACCGATGCAGAGATTATAATCACCGTGGACAATCAGGTGAAAAATGCCTGGTTCGCTTCCCCCGATCTGAACGGAGGAGTATCCAGTACGCTTGACTTCACGCAAGTAGGCAACGAAATCACGCTCACGCTTCCGTCATTGAAATATTGGGACATGATCGTCCTCGAGTATTAGACATTCAACTTTTGTATGTATACACTTTAATAGACACATGCGAAAGTTTAGTTAATAATCCAATAAAACAAGTTGATGAAGTATTTACAATTTATCTTATTACTGATCCTTTTTGCCCCTTTCGCCCTGTCCGCGCAACAAAGCGGCAAAGCGAAAGAGACGGCCTCCTATACGAAAGAGGGGAACAGGATCGTATTTAATGCGGATGACGGATCGAAGCTTTTGCTGGAGGTTCTTAGCAGTTCTGTCGTAAAAGTGTGGTTTGACCCTGCCGGGACATTCATTCGTAACAACGAATCGTTTGCTGTT
This sequence comes from Proteiniphilum sp., assembly GCF_034331125.1. Taxonomy (NCBI): domain Bacteria; kingdom Pseudomonadati; phylum Bacteroidota; class Bacteroidia; order Bacteroidales; family Dysgonomonadaceae; genus Proteiniphilum; species Proteiniphilum sp. The sequence continues at coordinate 196,567 of NZ_JAXQGC010000006.1, read as the reverse complement.
GTCAATGAAGACCTCGAAGATATAGGGGAGATAAACGTGAACGATGAACCATCATGCTACGAGATCTATACATCCAAACTTCGCATCCGGCTGAATAAAAATCCGATGCAGCTACAAATCTTCGACAAATGGCAAAAATTGCTGTTCAGTGATTTTAAGGAGATCGGCCACGTCTCGGATTCAAACACGAAAAAAGCCTATAAAATGCTGCGCCGTGATGAGCAGTTTTTCGGTCTGGGTGAAAAGGCCGGGCCACTCAACCGCCGCGGACGGGAATATAAAATGTGGAACAGCGACCGTCCTTGTTACAGTACGACCGAAGATCCGCTTTACAAGAGCATCCCGTTCTTTATGAGCAGTTACCAGTACGGTATTTTTCTGGATAATACCTATAAGACCGAATTCAAATTCGGTACGGAATCCGAAGAATATTATTCGTTCGAGGCGCCTGATGGAGCATTTGTCTATTACTTTATCTTCGGGAAAGATTATAAGGATATCCTGGGCCAGTATATCACGCTGACAGGACAGCCGATCATGCCGCCGAAGTGGGCACTTGGCTTTGCACAAAGCCGCGGCCTTTACACCAGGGAGGCACAGGCGCTGGAAGTGGCTGCCGAATTCCGTAAACGGGAGATACCGATCGATATCATTTATCAGGATATCGGCTGGACGCAATATTTGCAGGATTTTGAATGGCGTGAAGGGAATTACACCAACCCGAAGCAAATGCTCTCTATACTAAGTCAACAGGGTTTCAAAGTGATCCTTTCACAGGATCCGGTGATCTCTCAAGCCAATAAGAAGCAGTGGGAAGAAGCCGACAGGCTCGGTTATTTCGTAAAGGATGCCCGTACCGGTAAATCGTATGATATGCCCTGGCCATGGGGCGGCAACTGCGGGGTGGTCGATTTTACCATTCCCGAAGTGGCCGACTGGTGGGGTGAGTACCAACAGAAACCGCTGGACGACGGAGCACATGGATTTTGGACAGATATGGGTGAGCCGGCATGGAGCAACGAGGAAGACCTCGACCGTCTCCATATGCGGCACCATATCGGGATGCACGACGAAATCCATAATGTATACGGCCTGACCTGGGATAAAGTAGTGAAAGAACAGTTCGAAAAAAGGAATCCCGGCAAACGGGTATTCCAGATGACCCGTGCGGCCTATGCCGGACTTCAGCGCTATACTTTCGGCTGGAGCGGCGATAGCGGGAATGCTAACGACGTTCTCGAAGGATGGGGACAATTACAAAACCAGGTGGCCGTGGGTATTTCTGCCGGATTGGGAGGAATCCCGTTCTGGACAACCGATATCTCCGGTTATTGCGGTGATATCACCGATTATCCGGCAATGGCAGAATTGTATACCCGGTGGATGCAATTCGGTATTTTTAATCCATTGAGCCGTGCGCATCATGAAGGAGATAATGCCGTAGAACCATGGATGTTCGGTGAGGTGGCCGAGAAGAACAGTAAGGCAGCTATCGAGCTGAAATACCGGCTTTTCCCTTATCTGTACTCCTATGCCCGTAAGGCGCATGATACCGGATTACCTATTATGAGGGGACTATTTATGGAATATCCCTACGATGAACAAGCGGTAAAGGTTGAAGACCAGTTTCTCTTTGGTGAAGAACTGTTGGTGGCACCTGTGCTGAGAAAGGGAGAACGTGTAAAACGGCTCTATCTGCCCGAAGGAGAATGGATTGACTTTAATGATAAGAAAACCGTTTACCTTGGCGGACAGCAAATTGCCTATCGTGCACCTTTGAACGTAATTCCCCTGTTCGTAAAGAAAGGGTCTATTATCCCAATGATGCCTGTGATGCAATATATCCACGAAAAGAAAGACTATCCGTTATTTATCCATATTTTCCCCAATTATGAAGATGAAGTAGCCGAGTTCGAGCTTTATGAAGACGATGGAGAGAATCTCGATTATCTCAAAGACATCGCTTCCAGAACCCGGTTCACCTGTACCACGCTTTCCGATGGATACCGTACGGTGGTGGAACCCTCAGACAACGGATTCAGGCAATCGGACAAAAGGAACATGATCCTGACCTATCATCTCGATGAAATGCCGGCTTCGGTCACAGTAAATGGCAAAACGGCCAAAAAAACGGATGAAGCATCCATTGCCGGGAAAGCGGAAACCGATATTAATTCGATCGAATGGTCGTGGAACGATCAGTCAAATGTGTGTCTGGTGAAAGTTCCCGATCAAAGAAAACAAGTAACTGTACTATTAACTAACTAAACTTTCGCAGGTGTTGCGATCGCAGCTAAATCTTTCACGAAGAATGGTTTGCGACCCATTCACGATTCACAGACTATCTGATAAATAACTTGCTGCGCTCAAACAACTTATCAGATTACGCCTGTTTCATCGAATGGGTTCCCCACAAACCATTCACATGTTTCATATTTAGCTGCTTACTTCTCGTTGATAAACTTGCGAATAAAGAATCAATCGAATCAAAGAACTATAAGAGACAAACGCTCACACAAGAACATGGTTAAAATGTCTTGTGTCTTGATTCTTGGCTCTTGCGTCTAAATTTTAAATTGTATGAAGAAAATATATATTCTATTGCACTTCTGCCTGATCGCGGGAATCATGACTGCACAGGATTTGAGATCGCCGAATGGTGATCTGGAGATGAATTTTTCAGTCGATCAGCAGGGAACGCCGGTTTATACCCTGAGATATAAAGGGAAAACGGTGATAAACCCAAGTAAATTGGGACTCGAATTGATCGGGAGCGATAAGGTGGAATTCGGCGCTGAAATAAACAGGGAGAAAGATCCTCAAACATCACTGTATGACGGATTCAGTGTGTCCGATGTACAGAATAGTACTTTCGACGAGACATGGGAGCCGGTATGGGGCGAAACCAAAGAGATCCGAAACCACTATAATGAGATGGCGGTAACGCTCACTCAGAAAGCTACCGACCGTAATATGATTATCCGGTTTCGTTTGTTTGACGACGGGTTGGGTTTTCGTTATGAATTTCCCCAACAAAAGAATCTGGTCTATTTTGTCGTGAAAGAAGAATTGACCCAGTTCGCAATGACGGGAGACCATACGGCTTACTGGATCCCCGGCGATTACGATACACAGGAGTATGACTATACTATTTCCAAATTATCAGAGATCAGAGGCATCAATAAAGGAGGAAGGCAAGAGAACCTGTCCCAGACCGGATTTTCGGATACAGGTGTGCAGACCGCATTGCAACTGAAAACAGCCGATGGTATCTATATCAACCTGCATGAAGCGGCATTGATCAATTATGGCGCCATGCACCTGAACCTGGATGACCGGAACTTTATTTTCCAGTCGTGGATTACGCCCGATGCCAACGGAGCAAAAGGATATCTGCAATCCCCTTGTACAATTCCCTGGCGTACCATTATCGTAAGCGATGACGCCCGCGATATCCTTGCATCCGATATCACGTTGAATCTCAATGAACCGTCTAAAATTGAGGATACTTCATGGATCAAACCAATGAAATATGTCGGCGTATGGTGGGAAATGATTACCGGAAAGAGCGAATGGTCATACACCTATGATCTGCCAAGTGTCCATATCGGTGTGACGGATTACTCCAAGGTGAAACCACATGGTCGCCATGGTGCTACTACGGAAAATGTGAAAAGATATATTGACTTCGCCGCAGAACATGGCATCGACGGCGTACTGGTGGAAGGCTGGAATATCGGATGGGAGGATTGGTTCGGCAATTCGAAAGATTTTGTGTTTGATTTTCAAACACCCTATCCCGATTTTGATATCGATGAGATACACCGCTATGCCAAAAGTAAAGGTGTACAGATGATCATGCATCACGAGACATCTTCCTCGGTGCGGAATTATGAACGCCATCTAGATAAGGCGTACCAATTGATGAACAAGTACGATTATCCGGCCGTAAAAAGCGGTTATGTGGGCGATATCATCCCCCGCGGGGAAAACCATTACAGCCAATGGATCAACAACCATTACCAGTATGCGATTGAAAAAGCGGCGGAATATAAGGTCATGGTCAATGCGCATGAAGCGGTACGTCCCACCGGTCTTTCACGTACATGGCCTAACCTGATCGCCAACGAGTCGGCACGCGGAACGGAGTATCAGGCTTTCGGCGGCAGTAAGCCGAATCATGTAACGGTACTTCCTTTCACACGGATTATCGGCGGTCCGATGGATTATACCCCGGGTATTTTTGAGATGGATATCTCTAAATTGAATCCCAACAACCAGTCGCATTGCAACTCGACGATTGCCAACCAGCTGGCGCTGTATGTCACCATGAGCAGTCCACTGCAAATGGCGGCCGACCTGCCGGAGAATTACGAACGGTTCCCCGATGCATTCCGGTTCATCAAGGATGTGGCATTGGATTGGGATGAAAGCATATATCTCGAAGCCGAACCGGGAGAGTATATTACCGTTGCCCGCAAAGCCAAAGGCACCGATAACTGGTTTGTCGGCAATACTACGGGGAATAATGCGTTTATTTCTAAAATCTCATTCGATTTTCTGGATCCCGGTAAACAGTATGTGGCTACGATCTACGCCGATGCAAAGAATGCCCACTATAAAACCAATCCTCAGGCATATACCATTCGGAAGGTAGTGGTAACCCATACATCCAAATTGACCCAGGCTTCCGTCCCGGGAGGCGGTTTTGCCATCAGCCTGTTTCCGGTAACCGACAAAGTGCAAACCAAAGGGTTAAAGAAGTTGTAAATAATGAGGATTCAATATTGTATTGATCCTGAAATAGTAGAGCCCGGTACAATGCCGGGCTTTACTATTTTATAATACTTGTTCTGATATCCGGAAAATACCGACTTTTTATAAAACAATAAACTCTTACTATTTTACTGCTTCAACGTTATATCCTAACTCCCGTAATCCTTCGATCAGCCCGTCATCACCCGGCAGGTGCAGGCAGCCAACGGCAATAAATGAGGATTTATCTTCCATGATGGATGGGAGTTGGTCCAGCCATTTCCTATTACGGTCGCCGTTCAGCACATTTTTCTCCTCTTCCGTAGAAGGGCAGGGATCGTCAGGTATTTCTTTTTCGTACAATTGGCGCAAGACTTCAATATCCTGAGCATGATAGGCCGCCTGCATTTCATCCATCTGCTCTTTCAGCATTTCCGGATGTTTCACCATGCAGATCAACATCTCAGCCTGGCGTTCCAATGATTGCGAATTCAATAATACATAGATCTGATCTTCTGCAGTCTCAAGTCCTACTACCGGACGTGACCGTTTCAGTGCTTCTTCCTGGAAGTAATAATCGATGTTTTGCGCCGAAGCTACAGAAGGATAATATCGTTGGTAGAGTGAGATGGAGATCAGGTTTGAGAGCATGGCCGGTTTTAGTTGTCCCAATTGGTCGAGACCAACTCCCACTACGGCACGGAGCATACTGTCCAGCACCGCTGTATCTTCAGGAGAAAGTAAAGTCGCGTAGGCAATATCCGGTGGCAGCATGCCTTCACCCATGATCTTCATCTGCATTTCAGACATATTACTCATGTCGAGTTCACCTACGGTCTGCTCTGTTTCTTCGAAAGCAGCCTCAATTCCGGGTATACTATCCAGAAAGGAGATAGGGACAAGGTGATGTGTCCCGAAAATATAGGATGGTTTCTGTAATCCATTTCCTGATATTTTCCACAAGAGGGAACTCTCTGTCTTGTTTGAAGCTCCGGAAGAACAGGAAAGCAATAAAAATATCGCTGTTACAGCGATGAAGACCTTTTTATAATGCATTTGATTATTTTATTTTTTCTTTGTGGGTATGGAATTATTTGCTATTTAGTGAAACTTATATTTATTGCCGTACTTTTGCGAAACCGGCATCGGGAGTTTTCCCTAAATGACTTTTTTCTTTCCCTATGCCCAGGAAATCGAACAGGAACCAGAAAATCGTGAAAGAGGGTATCACGTCGGTAGCCGGTAACAATTCTTCAAGGAAGGTGATCAGTGAGGTATACTTCCCTTTTCTCTCCCCGAACATCTTATAACTGATGGAGGCGGCTATGGGAGCCCAGACGACGTCCAGAAACGGGCCGATAACAGGGATGGCCAAAGAGGCCATGCCAACAGTATCCAACAACACACACTTGATCAGTTTCCTGTATTTATTATCCATATTGATATTTTACACTTCAGGCGGTAAAAGTAAATATAAAAAGGATTACCGGGAAGAAAATAAGCAATATCTTTTTATAAATCTTTCTGATTATTATTAACGGTGTAAAAATTATTCGCTGTCCGTAGTTGTGTCGAGTGGAGTATAACTCCTCTTGGACAACTCCTTGTCCATCGTATAAATACCAAAACCATTATCGCCGATCAGCCTTAACCCGTCAATCAGACTCTGTGCGGTTTCTTCCTCTTCTACCTGTTCGCTTACGAACCATTGCAGCATATTCTCTGAAGCAAAGTCATTCTCTTTGCGTGACATGGCTACCAGATTGTTGATAAGGGAGGTAACAACCCTCTCGTGTTCTAATGTTACTTCAAATGCATGCAGTAACGAATCCCACGATGTGTCTACTTTGTCAATGGGTTGCAGCTCTACCCTGTTCCCTTTGGAAATAAGATAATTCATCAACTTGTGGGCATGATCCTGTTCTTCCTTAAACTGTACTTTGAACCAGTTCGCGAAGCCGGGAAGACCTTTGTGCGCAAAATGTACCGACATGGAAAGATAGAGATAAGCCGACCAAAGTTCGGCATTGATCTGTTTATTAATTGCAATTTCTAATTCTTTACTTACCATAATTCTGTCTGTTTATCATGTTTAATGTCTATTGAAGTTAAAACGCTTTTCGGGTTAAAATGTTTATAAGTACATAGTTTCAACAAAATTCCCCATATTTCAAAAATTAACCCTACTTCGGAAATTTAAATTAATTACTATCTTTGCAAATTGATTGCGTTCATGGTTAAAAAGATGCTTCCGGTACTTTTTTAAGTGGGGGCTTATTCTTTAAATTTTTTTCAGATGAATCTTTTAAGGGAAAAAATGATGAAATATGATGCTCCGCAACGTGCAAAGGCGGCGGGTATCTACCCCTATTTCCGGGCTATTGAGAGTGACCAGGATACCGAGGTAGTCATCAACGGAAAAAAAGTGTTGATGTTCGGTTCCAATGCATATTTGGGGTTGACCAATCATCCGAAAGTGAAAGAGGCGGCTATTGCTGCAACAAAAAAATATGGTACCGGGATGGCCGGTTCCCGCTTCCTGAACGGTACACTCGATATTCACCTGGAGTTGGAACGGAAACTTGCTAATTTCATGAATAAGGATGAGGCCATTGTATTTTCTACCGGCTTCACCGTCAATGAGGGGGTACTGGGATGTCTCACGGGAAGGGATGATTTTATTATCTGGGATGAAAGGGATCATGCTTCCATTATAGAGGGACTTCGTACTTCCTATTCTACAAAGTTTAAATTTCGTCATAACGATGTGGCGCATTTGGAGAAACAATTAAAACGCTGCCATCAGGGAAAGGTGAAATTAATTGTTGTAGATGGTGTATTCAGCATGGAGGGAGATCTGGCCAATCTGCCCGAGATTGTGAAATTGGCAAAGAAATATAATGCCAATATTATGGTTGATGAAGCCCATAGCCTGGGTGTTCTCGGTCGAAAATACAGTGGACGTGGAGTGTGCGATCATTTTGGCCTGCTTAATGATGTGGATCTGGTGATGGGTACTTTCAGTAAATCTCTGGCGTCAATCGGGGGGTTTGTGGCGGGCGATTACCCTGTTATCAATTACCTGCGTCACAATGCCCGGACAAATATATTCAGTGCAAGTATTACCCCTGCTGCCACTGCTGCTGCATCAGCCGCCCTGGATATATTGAAGGCGGAACCCGAACGGGTGAAGAATTTGTGGGAACTTACCCATTATGCCATCAACCAGTTCAAAGAAAGAGGTTTTGAACTGGGCCCGACCGCAACACCCATTATGCCTCTCTATGTGCGTGACAATGACAAGACTTTCCTCGTTACCAAGCTTCTGTTTGAGGAAGGTATCTTTGTCAATCCGGTCGTATCTCCGGCAGTTTCCCCGGGCGATACGCTCATTCGCTATTCGTTGATGGCGACACATACCAAAGAGCAGATAGATTACTCTCTGGAGCATATTACCAAAGTATTTAAAAATCTAAATATCTTGCCATAGCAGGATAAAACAACATTAGGAAAGTCTATCATTAAAATTAACATCAGAGATCAGATTAGTTCGCGAAAAAATACCTACTTTTGTATGCAATAAAAATTTAAAGTGAAAACTTATGTCATTTATTGCAGATAAAATCATCATGGAAGGGTTGACTTTCGACGACCTTCTGTTAGTCCCCGCTTATTCGGAGGTACTCCCCAAAAATGTAGATCTCTCTACGCAGTTTTCCAGAAATATATCACTTAATATTCCTATGGTGTCGGCTGCTATGGATACAGTGACCGAAACCACAATGGCCATCGCGATTGCCCGCGAAGGAGGGATCGGTGTGATCCATAAGAATATGAGCATTGCGGAGCAGGCCAAACAGATCCGTGCTGTGAAACGCGCCGAAAACGGCATGATCCTGAATCCGATCAGTATCACTCCTGATAGGAAAGTATCCGATGCACTGGCCATGATGGCAGAGTTCAAGATCGGCGGGATTCCTGTAGTGGACAGGGATAATAAACTAGTGGGTATCGTTACTAACCGGGATCTCCGTTTTGAGAAGTCGATGGAGAAGCAGATCAGTGAAGTGATGACAAAGGAGAATTTGGTCACTACCCGCCAGACGACTAACCTCGAGGATGCCGCGGAGATTCTTCAGCAATATAAAATCGAAAAACTGCCCGTGGTTGACTCCAATAATAAGCTGGTTGGTCTGATCACCTATAAAGATATCACAAAAGCGAAGGATAAGCCGTTTGCCTGCAAAGATGAGCAGGGACGGTTACGTGTGGCAGCCGGGATTGGTGTGACGCACGACTCTGTCGAAAGGGCGACAGCCCTTATTGAGGCGGGTGTGGATGCGATCGTGATCGATACTGCGCATGGCCATTCTAAAGGGGTGGCAGATATGCTTAGACTGGTAAAGAAGACCTTCCCCGAAATCGATGTGGTGGTGGGTAATATTGCTACCGGAGATGCCGCCAGGTTTTTGGTCGATGCCGGTGCCGATGCCGTAAAGGTGGGAATAGGCCCCGGATCGATATGTACCACCCGTGTAATTGCCGGAGTAGGGGTACCCCAGTTGTCGGCTATCTATGAAGTGGCTACCGCACTGAAAGGTACGGGTGTTCCTGTGATCGCTGACGGTGGATTGCGCTATTCGGGAGATATTGTAAAAGCGTTGGCGGCAGGAGGCTCATCGGTGATGATGGGTTCATTGCTTGCCGGCACGGAAGAGTCGCCGGGCGAGACAATTATCTTCAACGGCCGTAAATTCAAATCGTATCGTGGAATGGGTTCACTCTCTGCCATGCAACAAGGATCGAAAGACCGTTATTTCCAGGATGTGGAGGATGATATCAAGAAGCTTGTTCCGGAAGGGATCGAAGCCCGTGTACCGTTTAAAGGAACGCTGCAGGAGGTGGTCTATCAGATGGTGGGTGGACTTCGTTCCGGTATGGGGTATTGCGGAGCGGCGAATATTAAGAAACTGCATGAGGCAAAATTCACCCGTATTTCTTCTGCCGGATATGTTGAAAGTCATCCCCACGGAGTGATGATCACGCGTGAAGCGCCCAATTACAGTAAGGGGAGTGAGTGACCTCTCCGGGTGTAGTTATTAGCATACATGTTGATTAGCAGATTTGTTGATTTACTGATTGGTAGATTGATAAATCTGCTGATTAATAATTATTGAATTCCCCATTGGCATATTGACCTTTTCTTCTCCTTAAATGCATACACTTTTCGAATTACACCCAGATTTAAAAAAATAACCAAAAATTTGTTGTATCTCTGCAACGTTTTGCTTTCAACGAACGTCATTATAATAAACAGGGAAATTTTATGTCGGAACAACGATTAATACTTGCTTGCAAGCAGGGAAAATTGTGGGCGAGGAAAGAAGTGTACGACCAGTACGCTCCTGCCATGATGGCTCTATGCAGGCGCTATGTCTCCGATATGGAAGATGCCAAAGACGTGTTACAGGAAGGCTTCCTGAAAATTTTTGTTGAAATAGGACAATATTCGGGAAAAGGTTCTTTTGGGGGATGGATAAGGAAAATTTTTGTGAATACCTCACTCGATTATATGCGGAAGAAGAATCGCCTGAAGCAGAAAGAACTGTTAACAGGTATAGAGATAGAAGTATCCGGAAGTATTCCCGATATGGCAGATATCACAGCTGACGATTTAATCCGTTGTATCGACGAACTTCCCGATACCCACCGAACGGTTTTTAATCTCTTTGCAGTGGAGGGTTTTAGCCATCGGGAAATTGCCGCATTGCTGAATATACCCGAAAGTACGTCACGGTCTTTCTTTTTCAGGGCGAGGCAGTTATTGCAAAAGAAGGTCACAGAATTAATGGATCACAGATAAACAGGTAGCAAAAATGCGGTCAGATGATAAATATATAGATAAACCGGATGACTTTGCGAGGAAAGTCGGCAATAAGCTGCGCGAGCATCGGATACCTGTAGACCCAGAGGTGTGGGATTCGTTAACGGACAGACTCCGGCCATGCAGGAAGCCTGTTTTCACCTATTGGTCGTGGGGGGTAGCAGGCGTAGCTGTGGTATTGCTCTCGGTATTGTTTTTATTGAACCCTTTTGAGAACGAACTTTTACTTACAGAGGACTCGCAATCCCTCGAACAAATAAGAAAGGAAAAAGTTCTAAAGCCGGAAAGCAGGATACAGGTAGCAGCAACTACGGATCAGACAGGATCTCCAAAACCGTCGCAGAGTGCTATGCCAACTGAGGATGTAAAACCGGCAGAAGAAATTGTAGAGTTGGTTGATGTTCTGGATCCGATTGAAGTTGCTGAGTTGTCAGAAAATGAAATATCAGGTGGGATCCCAGTGCCGGAGAAGATGCCCAATCAGGAAGAAGTTATAAGGTATGAGGTGGAAGAACTTCCGGTGGGAGGGCTATTGGCTGAGAGAGGCAATTCTTCCCCCCGTCAGGAGCAACGCGGACTTCGGTCGTTGATGGCGGCTTTGGGGAGCGGTGGTGCCCCTTTGGATTTTTCATTAGGTATTTATGATACTGATGAAAAAATCTATGATGGTTATTTTCCGGGGGGTGGCCTTCATGACGGAAGTGGAGTGGGTTCCGGAGGAGAGTCCAATTTACTTGGTCCGGATGATTATACCGAGGTCATTCATCGTCTTCCCGTCTCATTCAGCCTGACGGCTGATTTTCCAATTGCTGAGGACATGACCCTGGAAACCGGATTGTCCTACACTTACCTTTCTTCTCGTTACAGGCGCAATGATAATTTCATTTACCGGGGTACATTACGGCAACACTATTTAGGTATACCGGTAAACCTGAGATATACCGTGTGGCAAAATGATGTATGGAACGTGTATTTGCTGGGTGGCGGGAGCGTCGAGAAGGGACTTCGCTCAATTTACAAACAGGAGATCGAGCAAAATGGCGGCGTGGTATATCACACTAATCTCTATAGCAGGATCAAAGGGTTACAGTTTTCTGCACAGGGCGGAGCCGGATTCAGCTATCAGTTGCAGGGGAACCTAAGTCTGTTCGGTGAGCCTCGGATTGTCTACTATTTCAGGAATAACCAACCAATGAGCGCCCGCACGGAAAATCCGTTGATATTCGGATTAAATATGGGGATAAGACTACAGTTTAAGTGAATAATGAATAGTTAAGAGTGAATAATGAATAATGAATAATTAAGAGTGAATAATTTCCTGGTTTTTAGTTTTCATTTTTAATTTAAAAAATAGTTTGATCATGAAAAAACTGACTTTCTTATTATTGATTACCGGATTATTCGTTTTACCGGGGTGCAAGGATTATGTAGATGAATATGTTACCTACACTGTGAATGAGCCTGTGTTTATGTCGGCTTCTGAATTCAGGAGCGCGGTCGATGTGGAAGGGCCTAAGCCTATTGAAAAACAGGGGAAAATTGTTTTTTATGACGAATACCTCTATATTTCCCAACCGGAGAAAGGAATCCATATCATCGACAATCGCAATCCGTCGGATCCGCGCAATATTGCTTTTATCGAATTATTGGGAAATGCAGATATGCATGTGCGTAATAATATGCTATATGCCGATTCATATGTCGATTTGGTTTGGTTCGATATCAATGATCCCGCTAAACCGGTGTTCAAAGGGCGGAAAGAAGAGGTTTTTCCAGAGGCATTACCATTAACGGAAAATGGATTCGGTATCGATTATGATAAATTTGCGGATCGGGGCAACAAGGTCGTTGTGGGATGGAAAACCGTGGAGAAAAAAGAGCTGGTTCGTAATTACAAACCCCGTTGGTGGAGTTGGGGCGGTGTGACAGAAGATGCGATGTACAACTTTTCCGCCAAGGCTGACGGAGGAAGCGTAGGGGTAGTCGGCTCCATGTCGCGCTTTGCTATTTATCAGGACAATCTTTATACTGTAATGAACAATATGCTCGGGATCTTCGATTTATCAGGAGAGACACCCGTAAAAACCGGTGAAGATATATATGTGGGCTTCAGTGTAGAAACCATTTTCAGCTACAAGAACTGTATGTTCATGGGAACCCCCACGGGGATGATCATTTATTCGTTGGAAGATCCGTTAAAACCCGAGCGTCAGTCCATGATTACCCATGTGTTCGGTTGTGATCCGGTGGTGGTGGAAAACGACATCGCCTATGTAACCGTTCGTTCCGGTACCTTTTGCGGTCAAGACGCCAATGAACTGATCGTTGTGGATGTGAGCGATGTAAAGAAACCCCAACACATTGTCACCTACAACATGAAAAACCCGAAAGGGCTGGGGATCGATAATGGTACACTTTTCGTCTGTGATGACGGTCTGCGGGTATTCAACGCTGAAAATCCGAGCGCCATTATGTATAAGGACAATATACTTGCGCATTTCAAAGATATTGACGGGTTTGATGTGATCCCCTTCAATAATGTGCTGATGATGATTGCAGAAGACGGGATATACCAGTACGACTATACCGATGTGAAAAGTATAAGGCGGTTGAGCCGTTTACCGATCGGTAAATGAAACTTCCCTGTTTGCTCAATTTCCTGCTGTCGTTGTAGAAATACAGCGGCAGCTTTTTTTATCGGATCCCTTGGGGTATCTCTATTTTACTGTTCCTTCCTGCATGGGAACAAAGATAAAATCCCCGTGCTCCGATTCCTTGAATTCATTCTCACTTATCCTCCGGATAACGGTCATTTTTTGTCCTGCCCTTCCTCCCACAGGTGCAACCATCCATCCACCTATGCGTAGTTGCTGTAATAGCTTTTCAGGGATCTTCTCCGGTGCAGCGGTGATCAGTATCTTGTCGAAAGGAGCATGTTCGGGCAGTCCTTCGAAGCCATCACCAAAAAAGAGATTCGGATAATATCCCAATTTGTTCAGGGTCTCTTTGGCGCTTTCATACAGGTTGTAGTACCTCTCTATGCTGTAAACCTCTGCCTCCATTTCGCATAGTACCGCCGCTTGGTATCCGCTGCCGGTTCCTATCTCCAGTACTTTTTCACCCGGTTTCAATTGCAATAGCTGGGTCTGCCAGGCTACTGTGAAAGGTTGAGAGATGGTTTGTCCGCTTTCGATCGGTAGTGGGCGATCCTCATAAGCGTATGCGGAGAGTTGCGCGTCGATAAAGGAATGTCTCGGGATATTGCCGATAGCCGTTAAAACACGCTTGTCGGAAATGCCTTTTTTCTTTAATTCTTTGGCTAGTTTTTTTGCTTCGTCGTGTCGCCGGGGAAGATCTGTCATGTGGATATCTGATTTCTTTTGCTGGTTTCTAGTACTGTTCGATGCGCAGGTGATCAGCCCTATACAGAAAAGGGCAATAATGAACACCGTAATGGGATGCTGCTTTCCTCTTCTCATAATATGCGGTTTCTAGTGTGATAAAAGCAAAGATAATGATATTCTGTGTCTTATATGAATTTTTCATTATATTATTTTCAGTTCAATAAAAAGTCGTATATTTCGCATAATTTTCATAGCGGTAATTGAAATGCAAAAAATATTTTTTTTATTTGTCTTGTTCTTTTCAACGTTATCTGTTATGTCTCAGAATAGTGATATGGACTTTGTGATTAAGTTGTTAAAGGAGAAATATGCACCTGACAGCCGTGTAGGGGTATTCAATGTGGAGGCTGTGGAGCAAGGGGGCCAGCTTATCCTTAAAGGTGAAACGAACAGTAGGTTGGCTTATGATGATCTGATTTTACAGGCGAAAGCAATATCAGGAATTGTGAGAGACAGTATTCGCCTTTTACCTGACCGGGAGCTGGGCGATACAGTATGGGGCGTGATTTATAATTCGGCAGGGACTCTTCGTGCTGAACCCCGTTACGGTTCTGAATTGGTATCCCAGGGATTGTTGGGAATGCCGGTAATGATACTGGAGAAACGCGGTGGATGGTGGCGTATACAGACTCCGGATAAATATATTGGTTGGATGAACGGATCGGTAAAAGCAATGACAAAGCCGGAGTTACAGCAATACCTGCAAAAACCAAAGATTATTGTTACATCTGTTTTTGCCCATTCACTGGAGAAGCCGGAAAGAGATTCCTTGCCTGTTTCTGATCTGGTCACGGGCAATATGTTAATGATAAAAGGCGCTAATGGCGAATTCTATCATGTGGAATATCCCGACGGTCGTGAAGGATATGTCAGTAAATCGGATGCTGTCGAAACTACAGAATGGTTGAAGGGTATTAAGTTGACCGGTGAAAGTATTGTGAATACCGCATACCGGTTTATGGGAATACCTTACCTTTGGGGAGGCACTTCTTCCAGGGGATTGGATTGCAGCGGGTTTACCAAAACCGTTTATTTTATGCACGGTGTCATTTTGGCCCGTGATGCTTCCCAGCAGGTTCATAGCGGTAAACTGACAGATGATCAGGGTGATTTCAGTAATGCCTTGCCGGGAGACCTGCTCTTTTTCGGTTCAAAAGCCACTGATGACAATCCGGAAGAAAAGGTGGTACATGTAGGGATATACATCGGTAATAACCGTTTTATCCACGCTTCCGATTATATCCATGTCAGTAGTCTTGATCCGGCTGATCCGTTGTATGATGGGTATAACAGGAACCGTTATCTTCGAACCAAACGTATTGTCGGCATGGTAGGTACATCAGGAATCGAGACTATCTTCGAAAATGAATTTTATAAGCAATGAGAGTATGAAAGAGGATCGTCGTCACTTTCTAAAGATATCAGCCATGGCTGCCGCATCTCTGGCTGCAACGTCAATTCTGCCTGCTTGCTCTCCCAAAAGAAACAGACAACCAAACAGCACAATGAAACTATCCTGGACTCCTTACGACCTGCAGTTGAACCATACTTTCACTATCTCCGAGTTTTCACGTACGACCACACCAGTGGTTCTGATTAAAATAGATTACGATGGGCTGGAAGGTTACGGCGAAGCGTCCCTGCCTCCTTATCTTGGAGAAACACAGGCTTCGGTGATCGAATTCCTCAGGAAAGTGGATCTGTCAGGTTTTACGGGGCCTGATCATATTGAAGGGATAATGGCTTATGTTGACAGCATTGCCGGGAAAAACACGGCGGCAAAGGCGGCTGTTGATATTGCCCTGCATGATCTGGTGGGGAAGATCGCAGGTATGCCGTGGTACAAGATACGGAAATTGGACAAATACAATGTGCCGGATACTACCTTTACTATCGGTATCGACAGCGATGAAGTGGTGCGCGAAAAGACACGCGAGGCACTTGGACGATTCAACATCCTGAAGGTAAAGGTAGGTTGCCCTGACGATAAGAGAATGATTGAAGCCATACGTTCAGAAACCGATCTGCCGTTGGCCGTGGATGCCAATCAGGGGTGGAAAGACCGCCAACAGGCACTCGATATGATCTTCTGGCTGAAGGAGAAAGGGGTAGTGATGGTAGAGCAACCTATGCCGAAACAGGATCTGGATAATATTGCCCGCCTCACCGAAGAAAGCCCCCTTCCAATTTTTGCCGATGAGTCGATACAACGTCTTGCTGATGTGGAGCGTATAAAAGGAGTCTTTTCCGGGATTAATATTAAGCTGATGAAGTGTACCGGTATGCATGAAGCGTGGAAAATGCGGGAGTTGGCTTCCTCATTGGGAATGAAGGTAATGATAGGGTGTATGACCGAAACCTCTTGTGCTATATCGGCCGCGGCCCAGCTCTATTCAGGAATGGACTTTGCCGATCTCGATGGTGCACTCCTGATAGGGAATGATTGTTTCGATGGTGCAAAACTTGAAAATGGAAAGATTATACCTAACGACCAGCCCGGTATCGGTGTAAAACCGGTAAAAGAGTTGACCTTTGGAAGATAAAAATCTTGTTCGTACATTTGCGCGATTTTTTCACTTCTTTTTCAGGTTATTGGAATGAATTATCTTCTCACTATCGGACTTTTGATCTGTTCAAATGTCTTTATGACTTTTGCATGGTACGGACATTTAAAATTGGCAGAAAATGCATGGTTCAGTAAATTACCGCTTATCGGAGTGATCGTTTTCAGTTGGCTGGTTGCCTTTTTCGAATACTGCTTTCAGGTTCCGGCAAACCGTATCGGGTTTGAAGGAAACGGAGGCAGTTTCTCTCTCCTGCAACTGAAAGTCATACAGGAAGTAATTACTTTGGTCGTCTTCGTCATTTTTTCATTCCTCGCTTTCGGTACCCAATTGAAATGGAACCACTTTCTTGGATTCGTCTTTCTGGTACTCGCGGTCTATTTTATTTTTAAGGGGTAACGGGCCGGTATGGGAGACAATAAAACAAAACCCTTCGTGTTCGATATTTACTATCGTTTATGGGTATATTGGTTTCATTGTTTTCTCAATTGGCAAATTAGATACATTGGAGATTACTCTGTGCATGTGTTATTTTTATATTTTATCATTTTTAGTGGACACTAATGATAATCTATCTTAATTCATGAATATATTTATTTTCACTTCACCAACTCTTCAAACAAACGCTCAAATGTTTTATCCAGATCGCCGGTTTTCCCGGGATGGGGACGTGACGACTGGATAATGGAACTGCGGACGGCCGTCAGCCAGCGGAAACGTTCGGGAATGTCTAATTGCGCTATGGGGCCGCATTGGGGATTGCCTTCCGCAATCTGTTTATGTGTTTCAAGGTTTTCTATCACATCATCATAATCCGCTTCCGAGTGCATCAGCCTGAATTTGTCAGGACAGAGATGATACTCAAACCGTATATATCTTTCCTGCTTGCAGAAAAGGATAAGTCCCACATTGAAGAACTCTTCCCGCTCAATCCTCGGTACCAGTCGAATAACAGCATAATGATACAGTTTATCCCCTTGCATCTTTGGCAGTGTTTAGAAAGTTTTGAGAATGGTGTAATCGTGTTTTCAAAAGATTCAGATAAACTCCTCTGATCTCTTCGGGTGTCTCTTGCGTGTGGTTCCATACCAGCCACTCGCCAGGAATAAGTTTAGTGATTTCTCCCAGTAAATCGTCTGAAAGAACCTCACGCGCAAATTGGTCTGCTTCGTCGAGCATTGATGCCTGGGGTAGCAATACATGATCCTTGATATGGGGGAACGGGTTGAGGGCATGCCTCTCGAAGTCGTTCCACGAGTGATGGAAGTAAAACGATGCGCCGTTGTCGATCACCCATAACTCGCGATGCCACCACAGCAGGTTCGTATTGTTAAATGTGCGGTCGATATTGGTTATAAAAGCATCGAGCCAGACAATCTTTGATGCCAGGAAAGGGTCGATTTTCACGGTTGGGTCGTAGGCAATGGCTCCCGAGAGATAATGTAACCCCAGGTTGAGTCCTTCACTTCCTTTCAGCAAATCCTGTATTTCCTCATCACCTTCACTTCGTCCGAAATCATCATCGAGTGTGGCAAAAACCAATTCGGGAATTTGCAAACCCAGGACAGAGGCAATTTTTCCGCCCAGCAATTCCGAGACCAGCATTTTAGTGCCATGCCCCGCGCCACGGAATTTCAGTACATATTTGAATCCGTCGTCGGCTTCTGCTAATGCCGGAAGTGATCCGCCTTCACGTAAAGGCAGGATGTAACGGACAACTTTTACGGTGCGTAATGATATATCTTTTCCCATCGGGAGCAAAGATACGATAATCTCATTGAATTTCTGCCGATTCTATCAGGATGCAACCTTTCTGGTACATTTCCTGTAAGGATTTTTCATCGTCACCGGGTTGTACGTTGACTGCCGCTATGGCATCAGTGATCACATAGGTATGAAAACCCTGCGTTACCGCATCAATGGCAGAGGCCTTGACACAATAATCAGTGGCGAGACCGCATACGTAAAGGTGTTGAATGTTGTTTTCCTGGAGGAAATCGGTAAGCGATGCATTGGTTGCTTCAAAAGCGGAATAGCCATCATCTTTGTTATCCGTGCCTTTTAACAGCTCCAAATCTATTTTATCAGCCTCCAGGCCGGGATGGAATTCTGCACCTTGTGTTCCGGCGACACAATGTACCGGCCATTTCCTGAAATGCACCGTTTCCTCCGGATGCCAGTCCTGCGACGAGATCACCAGATCGAAATTGTCCATAATTCCGTTGATCACCGGAACCACTTTGTCACCATCTTTTACTGCCAAGGTACCTCCCGGACAGAAATCGTTCTGAACGTCAACAATTAATAATGCTCGTTTCATCTGTTGCCTGTTTTATTGTAATAACAAGGAAACAGTGTTTGAGGTTCGATCAAGGGTGGAAAACGGATATCCTTTTCAGAATGTTATTCCGTAGCCGATACTAATATTTAGGTTTCTTCCTGCGGTGGATGTCCGGTATGATTTTCTGTCGGTCTCCACTCCGTCTGTATGGGTAATTAATTCTGCATAGGATTTTTGGAGGGGCTGTTGAAAGTTTATATCCAATATCAGAGAACTTATTCGGGAAATTGAATAACGAGTGGATAGGCCCATATTCAGAAAGATAGGTAGGGCGTGTTGCTTATAGGATACACTCAATTCAGAATTGTTTTCTTTCCGGGTTCTTGATGATTCACTATCAGGTAAATAACTCATGACTCCAAATCCTATTCCCGGATGGATTTTCCATCTGTCTTGTTCAAAACGATAGATAATCCCCGCATCCAAAGACGGATACAATCTTGAAACGGGAAAAAAGATATGGTCGAGGAAGATAGTTTCCAGTACTTCTTCTATAATACCCTGCTGATTGTATTCAGATCTTTTACTTTTGTATAGATTGAAACGTAGTTTCGCGTACACACCTGTCTGGTTCGAAAAAAGCCAGGTCACCCGGGATCCGAATACCGGTACTACGTCCGGCCTGGATCCAAGTAGTTTAGATTCAGGATTGGAACTGGAGTGGATCAGGTCGATATTTGTTCCTGCCGTTACATCAATGAGCCATTTTTTCTCCCGGTTATTGGATGGGGAATTTTGTGTCTGCTGGGCATAGGAGAGTGTCCCCATGCAAATAAATAAAAAGAGAATGAGTTTAATCTTCATGGTCACAGTTGCCTATAAGGACTAATAATATTTTAAAGAACTGCTATTACGTTAAAAAGCGGAATGCTGCAGTTAATACATTTTCGAATTTTGGTTCGGCTTGTGTCTCTTTTCCCATCATTTCGAGATGGCAATGCAATAGTTCGCCCGTCTTCTCGTCACGTAGGTGGAGACCATTCCCTTGACAATATTTATAAGACTTACAGGATGCACATTTCCCGGTTTTAGTCCATGAACGATCCCGCATAATCTGGTAACGGCTGTTCCAGACCGTCCAGAAATCATCCTGATAGATATTGCCTTGCACGTAATCACCCCTAAGGCTCGGACAGGCACTGATATCGCCGTTGGCAAGCACTGACGCAATATTGATCCCTGCCTGACAATGGAAAGGGGTGTCGCGTACCTCCATTTCATAGTCCTTCAGATATCCTTCGCAACCGTAAGAGGCATTAATTTTTCCTTCACGTCGGGTATCACGAATGAAATCCATCATCTGCCGGAATTCCACTGTGGAGAGTTTTAAAAGCGGATTGTCTTTAGCGCGGCCTTTCGGGAAAACGGTAAATAACCGCCAGTGTGTTACATCTATGGAAATGAGTAAATCGCGAAGCTTAGACAGATCAGCTATATTTTTTTTATTGACACAGGTTACCACATCGTATACCAGACCTGGTGTTGAAGCTACTCTGGAAATAGCATTGACGGCTCGCAACCAGGAACCCTTTTTTCCTCTGAACCAGTCGTGTGACGCTTCCGTGTAGCCATCCAGGCTGACCGTCACGGAGCGTAATCCTGCATCAAGGAGGGACTGTAATCTTTTTTCGTCCAACCCCCAACCATTGGTTACGAATCCCCACGGATAACCCATATTGTACATCGCCTGGCCGCACTCTTCGAGATCTCTGCGTAGCAACGGTTCACCGCCTGTGAGCACGATCATGGTTTTGTGTGGGTTTACGTACGGACGGATATCCGCAAGAACTTTCAGAAAATCCTCCTTTGGCATATCGGGCACGGCTGTTTGTCTTGTACAATCGCTTCCGCAATGTACACAGTGGAAATTGCATCGCAAAGTGCATTCCCAGAAGAGATAGGATAGTTTGTGTAGTTTGGTCTGTGTAGCCTTGTGTTGTTGGTAGAGAGAAAGTATGAGTTTCTTCTTCGGATCCATAAAACCTTGTTTGATTTTCTTATTCTCCTTCTATTTCTTTGTATTTTGCGGGAATTACCCCATACATGGGCATTGGACCAGGATGTCTGACAAGTTTAAAATCAGCTTTTCCTTCGAACTTGCCGTTGTACCAGTTTTTTCTTCTCTTGCCAATTTGCCTCAGTTCAGATGCTTTTATCCGTATTGTGTCGGATCGGTATTCTCCTTTGTCAATATCCGAAGTATAAACCCATATATCTTCCGCGCCGAAAGCAACTTCCGTGAATTCCAGTTCGTAATTTCCATTGGCATCGGTTCTTACGGTGTCATTCCAGTGAGGTGCTGTCCGGGATTTTCGGATGACTGCCATATCCTCAATTGGTTGCAGGTTCTGCATATCACTGACATTTCCCTTGACTACGAAATCTGCGGAGGGACTGCCGTACTCCACACGAGGCTCTATTATATCGCAGGAGGTGTATAGGCCTAATGCAGTCAAGACCCAAGCGATAATTTTCCCATAGGTTCTTAAGACAAATTTCTTCATAGGTTATCCATTGAGACTCACACAAAATTAGAGTTATTATAATAATATAGATGAAAAAAAGGGAAAAACGTTGCACCAAAAGCAATATTTTTTTACAATTGTTTTTTTAGAGAAAAAAATCACTAATTGTGGTGATTGACAGATGTCCCATTTTGCTGTTTCTTTGCATCCGAACGTTTTCGTTAAGCTAAATGGGCACAGTCAAACTTGTTTGAACTTTGCCATAGCGAGAAAACGGCTAATTTTAATGAACTTTTGTATTTTGGCTTAGAAGATAAAATGTAATCTGTTAAAACGATCCATAGAATGAGAAATTTGTTTTTAGTGATATTTGTTTTCTGCAGCACTTTTTGTGTGGTTGCCGGAGATAACGAACCAGCTAAGGAGACCAGCCCCGATGATACGTTAAAAGTGTATTACCTGAATGAGGTGGTTATAAGTAGTTCCGTGAAAGAGACCAATGCATTGAAGAGTCTGCCTACAGCCATATCGGTAGTATCCCCAAAACAGTTGCAGGATGCCCGGATTGAATCGTTGCCGCGATTGAGCGCTTTTATTCCTAACTTTTTTATCCCTTCTTACGGGTCGAAAGTCTCCACTCCGATTTATATCCGGGGTGTGGGTGCCCGTCTCGGGTCACAGACTGTAAGCCTTTACGTGGACAATGTCCCCAGCTTTAACCCTTCAGCATTCGATTTCGAGTTTCAGGATATCCAACGGATTGAGGTGCTTCGTGGGGCACAGGGAACCCTGTACGGACGAAATGCCATTGGCGGTATCGTAAATATGTATACTCTTTCCCCTCTATCCTTCCAGGGTACTAAACTAATGGTGAGCGGAGGGAATTATGGACAATTCTCTGCGAAAGGATCAGATTACAGGAAGCTTTCCGACCGTTTTGGACTTTCTCTTGCAGGTTATTACAAACGTGACGATGGTTATTTCATGGACAGCTATACCGGAAAGAAAGTCGATGCTTCTGAAAATGCAGGAGGCAGGTTCAAACTGGAGTGGCAGGCTTCTCCCTCATTCAAAGCGATGCTTTTTGGAAATTATGACTATGTGTCCGGTGGCGCTTTTCCCTATATGCATGAGGATTCTACTGCGTCCAGTTTTAATGAGCCGTCGTCGTATGACCGCCACCTGTTTACCAACGGATTGTCGTTGGATTATACCGGGAACGGTTTCACAATCCATTCTACTACCGGTTTTCAATATCTGAAAGATGATATGAAAATGGACCAGGATTACTCTCCTAAGTCCGTGTTCTCTATCAACCAGAAACAGAAGCAGCACTCCGTAAGCCAGGAGGTGACCGTGAAATCGGACAGACGGGGAAACTACCGTTGGGTGGTGGGTGCTTTCGGTTTTGTCGATAATCGGGAGATAGATACGCCGGTAGCACTTAAAGAAGATATGGTGGCGGTGTTGCAGCAGCCTTTGGACAGGCTTATGGAGAGTATTGGGGCACCTCTTCGTCTAGAGTATGCCAATGACCGGATTGATCTGCCCGGTATATATACAAAACCATCGAGAGGCGCAGCTTTGTTTCACCAGTCCACCTTCAATAATCTTTTTGGTGTGGAGGGATTCTCTGCTACAGCCGGTATCCGGTTCGATTACGAACATACCGGTCTCGATTACTTCACAGAGAGTGACGGGGGAGATATTAATATGGTGTTTCAGACTCCTATGCCTATTCCACCCATATTTGTGGAGGGAGATACTTTATTGGAAGGTTCTTTCCGTAAAGATTTTTGGAAAATACTGCCTAAGTTTGCACTGAAATACCAGATGTCTCCTACTTCACAAGTTTATCTTTCCGCTTCAAAAGGGTATAAGACAGGTGGGTATAATGAACAGGTCTTCTCGGATGTGTTACAGGGTGCTCTTATGGAATCATTGATTAGAAACATTAAACCGTATGTGCCTGGCAACGTTCAACTTCCTGAAATGCCTCCCATGGCGCCCATAGAAGGTCAACTCTCCTACGATCCCGAAACCAGTTGGACCTACGAGTTGGGCGGCCGTTATGAGATGCTGGACAGGAGATTTTCACTGACCTATGCCCTTTTTTATACCCATGTCAATAACTTGCAGATTACCCAGTTGGCCAAACAAGGTACATCGGGACGCACTATTGCCAATGCGGGTAAATCGGAAAGTAAAGGTTTTGAGTTAAGCCTGAAATATGTGCCGATGGATAATCTCTCTCTCTTTGCCGAGTACGGATTTGCCGATGCCCGTTTTGTAAAGTATGAGATTGGGGAAGAGGGGGATGATCAGATAGACTATTCGGGAAACCATGTGCCTTTTGCGCCTCAGCATACATTGAGTCTGGGAGCCAGCTATATACACCATCTACCTTACGGATCATTTATCGACCGTGTGATTGGAAATGCACAATACCAGGGAGTAGGAAAGATCTACTGGACGGAATCGAATAAGAATGATGCCGACACGGAAGATCTCTACCAGCCTTTTTACGGAATAACCAATGCCAGTATAGCTGTAGAAAAAGGCGCCTTTGGATTGGAATGCTGGGTGGAAAATCTTTTCAATACAAAGTACAACTCGTTCCTATTTGAACAGGATGATGTGACGACCGATGAAACGAATATCTTTGTGCAGCGTGGATATCCCACCCGCTTCGGGGCTACGTTGCGTTATACCTTTAACAGGTAATTCCGTAATCAATTAAATGTACAGAGAGGAGGTTGCCCAAGGCGGTCTCCTTTTTTAGTCCCATTAAAGATCGATCTTCCCGGTCAGGATTTGTACGACAATCAGCAGTGTACCGGTAAGTAACAGGATAATGACCGCCCATTCCCACTGTTTGGGCTGTTCTTTTTTTTCTTTTTTAGCCTTGATAAATAAAAGGGAGCCGATACCGTAAAAAAGTACTGAAAGAAACAGGTATTTGATCCCTACCGCATAGATCACATAAGTGGAATACAGTGTGCCGAGCAGGGCAATGATCACATTCCTTGCTGTTTTCTCCTCTTTCCTGTAACGCAGTGCGGTCTTTACCGCATAAAGAGACGAGAGGAGGTAGGGTATCAGTACCAGTGTGGTGGCAATGGTGATGGCGGCAAGGTAAGTCTCGTTCAATCTGGGCGACAGGATGGCAAGCAGAAAGACTTGTGTGAAGCATTGTGTCAGTAGCAGTGCGTTCACCGGTGTACCTCTACTGTTCACTTTGGCAAGGCGGCGGGGCATTACACTGTCTCTGGCAGCGGCATACATCGTCTCTACCGAGAGCAGTATCCACGAAAGGCTGGCTCCCAATACCGACACCATAATTCCTAACTTGATAATGATCCCGCCTGCAACACCTATAATGGTACGTTCCAGCACCAGGGCAAGGGGTGTCTCCGAAGAAGCCAGTTCCCCTGCAGGAATACTTGCCATTGCTATCAGCGTAATAAGCATATATATGGCCAGCACAATCAGGGTAGAGAGAATGGTGGCAGTACGCACGGCTTTCTGCTTCCTGGCTCTCCCCGACAGTACTGAGGCTGCTTCTACTCCCACAAAGCACCAAAGAACGATGGCCATTGCGTTTCCCACCTGTTGTATGGGGGTTGTCGCAGCTCCGTTAGCAGCGAGTTCCCATTGCCAGTCTGTGATATGAAAGAGTTCCCAATCGAAGAGAGCCGGAGCCAGCAGAATGATTAATATAATAGGGATCAACTTGGCAACTGTTACGATGAAGTTGAGGATGGCGCCTTCCTTTACTCCTGCCCTCAGGATAGCATAATAAAACCAGAGGATAGCCGATCCGATGAAGAAGGATTGTATGGGAGAAAGGGCCTGTTTGCCCAACAAATCGTTTAATGTTTTAAAGAAGAGGGCCAGATAGCTGATGTTTCCTAACCAGCCTACCGACCAGTACCCCCAGGCGGAATTGAAACCCATATAATCACCAAACCCATCGCGGGCATAGGCATAGACTCCGCTCTTGAGTTCGGGTTTTCGCCCCGCCAGATAGACGAATACCAGTGCCAGCATCAAAGCTCCGATCCCCCCGATGACCCAGGTGAGCATGGTTCCCTGTGGATTGGCTACCTGGATGAGGTCTTTCGGTGAATTGAAGATCCCTGACCCGATCATGGACCCGAGTGCCACGAATACCAGCAGCCATAGGCCTAACTTTTCATCTTTTTTCTTCATTAATATATCCCTTCAATCCCTTCAATCCCTTCAATCTCATCAATCTCTCCAATCTCTTCAAAGGGAGGCTGTGCGTTTGGGATTTCTTTTACTTATACTGATTAACCAAATATCCAGATCAGGAGTACGACGATGATCAGTGATGGTAGCATATTCATAATACGGAGTTTTTTTATCCCCAGTATATTTATCCCCAGTCCGATCAACATTATGCCACCGGTGGAGGTAAGGCCGAGGATAATGTCGTCGGTAAAGAGAGTTGCGGCATATTTGGCCAGCAAGGTGAGGGAAGCCTGGAAGATAAAAAGCGGAATAGCAGATATTACGACACCCGTGCCAAAAGCGGAAGCCAGAAGAATGGCCGAGAAAAAATCCATCAATGACTTGGTGAAAAGCAGGTCGGGTGAACCGCCTGTCCCTTCCTGGATTGTGCCGATGATGGTAAGGGATCCCACGCAGAAAAGAAGAAATGCAGTAACCAGTCCTTCCGAGAATTTTTCACTGCCAATGCGAAAACGGTGTTTCAGATAATCGCTCATCCTTTCGGTACCTTTTTCGAGATCGGCCCATTCTCCCAGCAGGGAGCCGATGGCAAGGCTGCTGACTACAATCAATATCTTTTCCATCTCAATGGCCATGGATGCACCAATGGCCAGAGTGAAGAGTCCGATCGCCTGGAAATAGATGGTGGTGACACGTTCCGGCATCCGTTTTTTCAATAGCAGGCCGATCATGCCTCCACCCGCTACTGCTGCTGTATTTACGAGGGTTCCAATCATTTTTTAACCGATAATCTGCAAAAGTATCATTTTTTTTGAGATAATTAGTATCCGTGAGGGTTGAAATCAATGGTGGAAAATCATAACTTTGCACTGCGTTGCGAAAGGATGCAACTGATAAATAAAAAATATATGTACAATTGGTTTGAGTGCAAGATAAGATATGACAAGATGCTGGAGACCGGCATGCAGAAAACAGTAACTGAACCCTATCTGGTAGACGCGTTGTCGTTCACCGAAGCGGAAGCAAGGATTATAGAAGAAATCAAACCTTTTATTTCGGGTGAGTTTTCGGTGTCCGATATTAAACGGGTGAAATATACTGAATCGTTCTTCAATGAAACGGGCGACCGTTACTATAAGGCAAAACTTTATTTTATAACGCTCGATGAAAAGAGCGGCTCGGAAAAGAAAACAGCCGTCAATATGCTGGTGCAGGCTTCCACGTTGAAAGAAGCTGTGGAAATTGTGGAGGGGGAAATGAAAAAGACCATGATCGATTATGCCATTGCCTCGGTAACCGAGACGGCTATCATGGATGTTTTCCCTTATGGCGAAGAGAAAAATCAAAATCAAGAGTAGTGTCTATACGATCCCATATCGATGATTTACGGGAAACCGTCCCACCAGATGTGACACTGGTTGCGGTTTCCAAATTCCATCCTGCTGAGACGGTTAGGGAAGCCTATGATGCCGGGCTTCGGGTCTTTGGAGAGAGTAGGGTGCAGGAGTTGGTAGCCAAGAAAGAGCAACTCCCCGGAGATATAGAGTGGCATTTTATCGGTAATCTGCAACGGAACAAAGTGAAGCAGATCGCACCTTTTATCTCCCTTATCCATAGCCTCGACAATGAGCGGTTGATGCTGGAGATCGAAAAGCAGGGAGCGGCCAACAGAAGGATTATTTCCTGCCTATTGCAAATCCATATTGCCGAAGAGGAGACCAAGGCCGGTTTCTCGCCCGGAGAATGCCGCCAATTCCTTGAAGAGGGTAAATGGAAAGCATGCCCTCATGTACGGATTGCCGGAGTAATGGGTATGGCTACTTTTACCGATGATGTGGATCAAGTGCGCGACGAGTTCCGGCAATTGAAATTATTGTTCGACGAATTTAAAACCGGTTTTTTCCGACACGACACCGCTTTCAAAGAAATCTCCATGGGAATGACAGGCGATTATCCGGTCGCTATTGAAGAAGGAAGCACCATGATACGGATAGGAACCCTGATCTTTGGTGACCGCTAAATCCCTCCACAACCAAATTCCAATATATTTCCGATATAAGTTATTGATTTTATCGATAAAATGCCTATTTTTGTTGATTATAATTTTTTTGAAAAACATAGTATATTCATGGTCAATTTAGAAACAACCTTTGCAGGGTTACGGTTAAAGAATCCGTTAGTAGCAGCGAGTAGCGGTCTTACTAATTCAGTAAAAAAAATTAAAGAGTTGGAAAATGCCGGTATAGGGGCTATTGTGTTGAAATCACTATTCGAGGAGCAGATCGAGAATCACTCCGAAAAACTTTCCCAGATCGCTGATTATCCTGAAGCGGCTGATTATATCAATACATATATTGAGATGAATCATATGGAGAAGTACCTTGATCTGATCCGTTCAGCCAAAAAAGAGTGTGACATTCCCATCGTAGCCAGCATCAACTGCTATAAATTAAGCCGTTGGGTTGAATTTGCCAAGACCATTCAGGATGCCGGAGCCGATGCGATTGAACTTAACCTGTTTGTATTGAACGCAGGAGAATTGGGAGATACTTATCTGGAGGACTCTTATGTGAATATTGTAAGAGAATTGAGGAAGATTATCCGTATTCCTGTTGTAATAAAGATGGCCAAGAATATCAGCAATCTGCCAGGACTCGTAGGGAAACTGAAAGCGTTGGGTGCGGGCGGAGTAGTACTCTTTAACCGTTTTTATCAACTCGATATTGATATTAAAAATCTGGAAATCACCTCCGGGCCGGTATTCAGCAATCCTTCCGACTTCAGTGATACTCTTCGCTGGACAGCCATTGTTTCGGGTCGGGTGCCGGATTTCGACATAGCCTGTTCCTATGGAGTGCACTCATGGGAAGATTCTGTCAAGGGAATTCTGGCGGGAGCAGGAGCTATTCAACTCTGCAGCCTGCTTTACGAGCAGGGTCTCGACGTGATAGAAGATACTCTTATGTGTATGGAAGAGTGGATGCTCCAGAGCAACTATGAACGCATAGATGATTTTAAGGGTAAGTTGAACTATGCCAACATCAAGGATTCCGCCCTCTACGAACGGGTACAATTCATGAAATATTTCTCCAGTTACAAGTAATATAAGAAGATGAACATCCAACAATTAGAATATATCATCGCGGTAGATAATTACCGCCATTTTTCCAAAGCTGCTGAAGCCTCTTTTGTGACTCAGCCTACATTGAGCATGATGATCCAGAAACTGGAGGAGGAATTGGGAGTGAAAATATTCGATCGCTCCCAACTTCCGGTACAGCCGACCGATATAGGTGCACGGATTATTAACCAGGCTCGTATTGCGGTAGCCCAGGTAAGTCAGATCAAGGAGATTATCCAGGAGGAAAGGGGAATTGTGAAGGGTGTCTTCCGTTTGGGTATTATTCCTACCGTGTCGCCCTACCTGTTGCCGAAGCTGATGCAGGTTCACCGCGAAAACCGACACGATGTACGTATCGTTGTTTCCGAATTGACCACTGACCAGATACTGAAAGGACTTTCAAACGATTCACTGGATGGAGGTATTCTGGCTACACCCCTGAAAGAACCTTCCATCAAGGAATATCCGATCTATTATGAGCGGTTTTTCGCTTATGTTTCTCCGTTGGAGAAAGCGTTGTTTGCCAAAACGGCACTCGATGAAAGCGACCTGAATTCCTCCGCACTCTGGTTATTGGATGAAGTACACTGTTTCAGAACCCAGATATTGCATTTGTGCAATCTGAAGAAAAAACGTGGCTCCAACAATTCCATCTTTTCCTATGAAGCCGGCAGTATTGATACATTAATCAATATTGTGGATCAGAATGAAGGGCTTACGGTTATTCCGGAGATGGCACTTGCCAATATGAGTGAGAGGCAGAAAAAGAATGTACGTCCTTTCAAAAATTCCACTCCGGTACGTGAGATCAGCCTGATCACCCGCCAGGAGTTCCTGCGCGAACGAATGATCGGTATCATTACCGACGAAGTGAAATCGGCAGTACCCAAATCCTTCCAGGATTCGGCAATGAAGAAATACGTCGTGCCGTTGTAATGCCCACTCGCTATAACGAAACAAAAAAGAAATGTTCTTCTCGGACGGAAAAATTTGTTAGATTAGCCTAAATTTGTACTTTTGTGATTCATGAGTGGTGAAACAAGATGAAATTGACATTCAGAAATAGCATATCCAAACAGATCGCCCGGTTGTTAATTGTGGTGCTCGGTCTGTTTATCCTGAATAATGCTGTTTTTTTGCATGCCCACCGGTTGCCCGACGGACAAGTCATCTTACATGCTCACCCGTATAAAAAGAGCCAGGATCCTGCCCCTATTAAAACACACCATCATACGGCAGCGGAACTGTTTGTTTTGGCTCAACTTCAGTTTCTGTTCTTTGTTTTAATTACGCTGTCCGCTACTGTCCTCAGAATTGGCTACAAAAGGGTTTTCTCTTCTATTTACCCGTCACTACATCTTAAATACTTTGCAAAATCAAGAGGACGTTCCCCACCCACTCTATTTGGGATGGATTTACAGCCTTTGTAAATTTTCTTTTTTTCATCAGAAACGGTTATTGGCCGTGTCAGGCTTGTGTTTTCTAAGCTACGGGAAAGGCTTGTTTTGCACTACACACATGATATGGCTTTGTGTTTATCATTTGCGATGAAACTCAAACATCCCTTATCTTTGGTTCTTTATATTTAACTATGTTGATTTTCGGTTATCAGTCGACGTGGTTCATTAAAATTAGACTATTTCTTTCAGACTTTCTTAATTTATTCTGCTATTTCCATAGTTGGGACTATTTGAGTCACTTGCTACTCGATTATTAGTTCTCTCTATGGCATAATGCGGACAGGTTTACACTTTATTTTAAAAGACAACATACAATAAGTTTTAATAATCATATGAAACCGACATGTTTAAAATATTCACTGAAGTAGATATTTCCTCGCTATGGCAGAAGACAAACTTGTTTGTCTTCTGTTCATTTAGCTTAACGGAAATATTCATTAAACACCCGAAGGGAATGATTATTTTGAACATCAAAGGTTCCATATACCGAAATAAAACAATAAAATAATCATATGAAAAAAATTATATTAATTACAATAATCCTTTTTATTACTGTGGTTGCGGGAAAGGCGCAAGCACATGCAGGCACAGATGCCAATATCGTAGGTGATGTACAGTGCGGGGGGGAACATGTTCCCTATGTGACTGTATCGATAGATGGAACGACCATCGGTACTTCGACCGATGCTACCGGACACTTCCAGTTAATAGACCTGCCGATAGGGGAATTGACCGTACGCGTCAGCGGAATCGGCTACAAGAGCGTAACCAGGAAAGTAACTACCAAAGCCAACACTACCGAGGAGATCAAATTTGTGATTGAGGAGGATCGCTTGCAATTGGAAACTGTTGTGGTTACCGCCGACCGTAACCAGACCAACCGTGCCGAGGCGCCGGTTGTTGTCTCGTCTATCTCTCCGGAGTTAATGGTGCGTACCCAGTCGGTGAATATAGCCGAGGGACTCTCTTTTACACCGGGGCTTCGTACGGAGACCAACTGTCAGAATTGCGGTTTCACCCAGCTGAGGATGAACGGGTTGGAGGGTCTCTACACCCAGATACTATTGAACAGCCGCCCGGTATTCAGCGGGCTGTCCGGTGTATATGGGCTGGAACTGATCCCTACCAATATGGTGGAGCGGATGGAAGTGGTGCGCGGCGGCGGATCGGCCCTCTTCGGGGGGAATGCTATTGCCGGAACGGTCAACATCATCACGAGGGAACCGGCCAGGAACTCATTCAGTGTTGAAAGCCGACTCGGAGCGATCAACGTGGGTGGGCGTGAAGGCTCTAATACGAAGGCAGACGCGCAGTTGAACGTCAACGCATCTGTAATCAGCGACGACCGGAAAACGGGAGGCTATATATACACCATGTTGCCCGTGCCTCCTATTATGGAGCAGAGCAGGATCCTAACGCTTATGGAGATACGAAAGGGCTGACTTCTTCGGTAGGGGCTCAGTACAACCTTAATAGCGACTGGTTTTTGTTTGCACCCTCTACTACTGTCTTCGGGATTGATAATACCAACGACAATCTGCATGACGTGAAGCTGGGTGCAGAAGGAGAGGAGAACACCAAACTCGCCGACCAGACCGTGAATACGTTGGGAACTTTCGTGCAGCAGGATTGGAAATCGGACAAGGTAAACCTTTCTCTGGGTCTTCGTTATGACTACTATCGGATCAAAGATACGGAAAGCGTAAGCGATGACCCCAAGGGTGGAGTTTGGGTACCTCGTGTGGGCTTGCTCTATAAGCTGACACCCGATTTGCGTTTCCGGGTAGGGTACGCCAGAGGTTATCGTG
This sequence comes from Proteiniphilum sp., assembly GCF_034331125.1. Classification (NCBI taxonomy): domain Bacteria; kingdom Pseudomonadati; phylum Bacteroidota; class Bacteroidia; order Bacteroidales; family Dysgonomonadaceae; genus Proteiniphilum; species Proteiniphilum sp. The sequence continues at coordinate 164,550 of NZ_JAXQGC010000006.1, read as the reverse complement.
CCCCACAGATATTCAATGAAGACCTTCATATCGACCTGGTAAATGCCACACGGGTGGAAACCCGTAATTCTCCCGATCTGAAACAAGAGACCTCCAATGCTTTTACTGCCTCTTTCAACTCGGTATTCGATTGGGGAGGGACCTATCACGATTTTCTGGCAGAAGGGTTTTATACACTGTTGAATGACCCGTTCGCCAATGAGTATGCGCTGATTGACGAGGATGATGAGTCGCGTGGTTTTTACTACGAGCGGGTGAATGCCGAAGATGGTGCTTATGTTTCCGGGATCAATCTCGAATTGAAGTCGCTTTTTTCCACCCAGATAGAAACGCAACTCGGATTTACTTTCCAGGCCAGCCGCTATAAAACAGCACAAGCCTGGGGTGAAGAGGACGAAAGTGTCTCACGAAATTTTATGAGAACTCCCAACCAGTATGGTTACGCGACTTTTATCTGGAAACCGACACATCACCTCAATGCATCCTTCTCACTCAACTATACCGGCCCAATGGATGTGCCCCATTTCGGCCTTTCTGCCGATGATTTTGAGGGCGCTGAACGGGAGAGAGTCGAGACTGCTATCAACAATGGTTACATCATCGAAGGCGAGAGGTTAGAGAGAACCCGCAGTTTTCTCGTGGCGGATCTGTTACTCTCCTATGATTTCCACTTGGGTAAAGAAACGACGTTGGAGTTCTTTGCCGGCGTGAAGAATATCTTCAACCAGATACAGAATGATTACGACAGAGGTGTTTACCGCGATGCCGCGTATATCTACGGCCCTTCCCAGCCGCGTACCATCAACGTTGGTTTCCGGTTCGGGAATTTGTAGGCTTATCATACTCCCGGCTATTTGTCGGGAATATATCTGTTTTATCCGGGTTTTTCTCCCTTTTACCGGGAGGAACCCGGATAAATGTTATGATCTCTTATCATCTCATCTATTTTTTATATTACTTTTGTAATAGAAGTATGCATATTCCGATTCCGATTTTTCAAAAAAGAATTGAATCGGAAATTTGTTGGCTTATTTATGGATATACAGACAATTATCGACAAATATTATAAAAAGGGAACAAAACTCTATGATATTTATATGTCCCATGTGACGGATGTGACAAATAAGTCCCTTTCGATTGTCCAAAAGCATCCGGAATTGGCAGTAGATGTCCGGTTTATTGAGGAGGCGGGTATGCTTCATGATATCGGTATTTTCCTGACAAAAGCGCCACATATTGCCTGTGAAGGCGGTTATCCCTATATTTGCCACGGTTATCTGGGACGTGAATTGCTTACAGAAGAAGGTTATCCCAAACACGGATTGGTGTGTGAAAGGCATACTGGTACCGGATTAAGTCTGGAGACCATTATCAACCGGAAATTACCGGTTCCTTACAGGGATATGCGCCCGCAGAGCCTGGAGGAGAAAATTATTTGCTTTGCCGATAAGTTTTTTTCGAAATCACAGTTGGGGAAGGAGAAGCCGTTGAAAAAGATCAGGCAGAGCCTTGCCAATCACGATTCGCATGACGTGGAAGTATTTGATGAATGGTGTGAACTTTTTCTTTGAGATCGGTAAATACTTCATTTTTTTATTTTTGGCAAACTATTTGCAGTGTTAGAAGTGGAAAGGTGAGAAAGTGTCTGGGTACCTGGGTGCCTAAGTGTCCGGGTACTTAAGTTGTCACTTTTAATTATATGAACGAAATCAAATAAAACAACTATATGGGTAATAACAATCAATCGAATAAAGATCCCGAAGAGTTCAACGAAAAGGAGTTCTACGACCGGGGCGAGTCTGTCAACGGTGAAGGCGGAGACAAAATGTCAGATGAAGCCGAAGAGGTAAATGCGGCAGAAGATACGGTAGAACAACCGGAAACGGACGAGAATGATCTTCAGCATAAATATGATGAACTGAACGACAGCTATCTTCGTCTGAATGCCGAATTCGACAATTTCCGGAAACGTACGCTGAAGGAGAAGGCTGACCTGATCAAAAGCGGCGGGGAGCGCGTCTTGCTTGATATTATAACTCTGGTGGACGATTTTGATCGTGCACTTGAATCATTACATAAGACGGAAGACAGAGAAGCCATGTTGGAAGGGATGGATCTTATCTATATGAAATTTGTCGCTTTCCTGAAGCAACACGGAGTGAATGAGATCGAAGCCATCGGACAGCCTTTCGATGCCGACAGTTTTGAGGCGATAACTACTATTCCGGCGCCGGAAGCGTCACAGAAGGGAATAGTGGTGGATTGTATCCAGAAAGGATACCGGCTGAACGATAAGATTATCCGATTTCCGAAAGTAATTGTGGGAGAATAAGATGGCGGCAAAAAGAGATTATTATGAAGTATTGGGAGTATCCAAGACTGCTACTGCCGACGAGATAAAGAAAGCCTACCGTAAAAAAGCCATTCAGTATCACCCCGATAAAAATCCGGGTGATAAAGAGGCGGAAGAAAAATTTAAAGAGGCTGCAGAAGCATATGAGGTGTTGAGCGATGAGCAGAAGCGTGTCAGGTATGACCAGTTCGGACATGCCGGTGTAGGTGGCGCTGCTTCGGGCGGCTTCGGCGGTGGAGGTATGTCGATGGAAGATATTTTCTCCCAATTCGGAGATATCTTTGGCGGCCATTTTGGCGGCTTCGGAGGTTTTGGCGGCTTCGGCGGTTCCCAGCGGGGAAGAAGGGTGAACAGAGGGTCGGATCTTCGTGTTAAGGTGAAATTGAATCTGAAAGAGATCCTTAATGGCGTGGAGAAGAAGATCAAGGTAAAGAAATATGTCTCCTGTTCCCATTGTAATGGTAACGGGTCTGAAAACGGCAATTCTACCTCTACGTGTAGTACCTGTAATGGTTCGGGAGTGGTGACACGGGTGACAAATACCATTCTGGGACAGATGCAGACTTCTTCCACCTGTCCTACCTGTAACGGTGAAGGTACGACTATTACAAAAAAATGTTCTTATTGCAATGGTGAAGGAATTGTGCGTGATGAAGAGATACTCTCAATCAGGATACCTGCAGGTGTTGCCGAAGGAATGCAACTGTCCATGTCAGGAAAAGGGAATGCTGCACGCCGGGGTGGAATTAATGGCGACCTGCTGATTGTTGTGGAAGAAGAACAGGATCCCGATCTTATCCGTGACGAAAATGATGTGATATATAATCTGTTTCTCAGTTTTCCCATGGCTGCCCTTGGAGGTACGGTGGAGGTGCCCACTATCGACGGAGTCGCAAAAGTAAAAATCGAACCGGGTACGCAACCGGGTAAAGTATTACGTTTACGTAATAAGGGACTTCCTTCAGTAAATGGATTCGGCAAAGGTGACGAGCTGGTCAATGTAAACGTTTATGTACCGGAGAACCTGAGCGACAAGGAACGGAAGTGGCTGCAGGAAATGGATAAGTCGGAAAACTTTATCCCATCTAAGACGGAACGGAGAAAAGTGTTCGATAAATTCAAAAGAATGTTCGATTAGTATTATCTTTATAAAATTATTATGGGATCTTAATGGTTAGGTGTCGATGGCCACTCCGGATAGCAGATATATCATACATGAAATCACTCCTTTATCGGATAAGGATTGCTTTTATATTGCTGACCGGAGGAAATCGGAGTTCACCTATCCTTTGCATTCCCATAGTGAGTTCGAGATCAATTATATTGAAAATGCCGAGGGAGTAAGGCGTATTGTGGGAGATTCTGTCGAAATTATCGGCAAGTACGACCTTACACTTATCGCCGGTGAGGATCTCGAGCATGTCTGGGAACAGCACCAATGTACTTCCAAGCATATCCGGGAGATAACCATTCAATTCTCCAAAGATCTTTTTTTCGGCAATTTCATCCATAAGAACCAGTTCGACAGTATCCGCAAGATGCTCAACAGCGCTCAGAAAGGGGTTAACTTTCCGATGGAAACCATTATGAAGATCTATCCCATGCTCGATACGCTTTCCGCCGAAAAATCGGGATTTCATGCCGTAATAAAGTTGTTGACCATCCTGTATGAACTGTCCTTATGCGATAATTACCGTACATTGGCCAGTACTTCGTTTGCCCATATCGATGATAATTCCGATAGCCGGCGCGTACGAAAGATACATGAATATATCAATAACCATTATAAAGAGGAGATACGGCTCGAAGACCTTGCAGGTATTATCGGCATGACTCCTGTAGCTTTAAGTCGATTTTTTAAACTAAGATCCGGAAAAACAGTGTCCGATTATATCATCGATATCCGCTTGGGCCATGCCGCAAGGATGCTGGTCGGCACCACCAATTCCGTTGCAGAGATCTGTTACGATTGCGGATTTAACAATTTATCGAATTTTAATCGTATTTTTAAAAAAAGAAAAGGCTGCTCCCCTAAAGAATTCCGTGAAAGTTACCGGAAAACGAAAATGATCATCTGATACTTTCTTTCGCAGTTCATTACTTTTTTTCTTTTCCTATATGTAAGTCTATTGGAGTTTTATGATGCAGTAAGAAAAGTATCATTATGGGATAAGATAATACTTGAAATTACATGTCCGCATATCTACTTTTGTAACATAAATGTAGCTTTTTTTAATTTTTATAATAGTCCACATTGTATGAAAAACATTTTTATGTTATGTCTGGCTCTGATAACGAGCATATCATTGATGGCACAACAGCGCAGGATTACCGGAACTATTGTCGATAGTAAGGATAAAATGGCGATGATTGGTGCTAATATTATGGAAAAGGGGACATCAAACGGTACTGTAACCGATATTGATGGGAATTTTTCTCTTACAGTCGCATCTTCCGGATCCGTCCTGGTTGTTTCGAGCATAGGATATAAAACGATGGAAGTTCCTGTGGGAACCCAAACTTCATTGAACCTCGAGATGGAGGAGGATAGTGAACTGTTAGACGAGGTTGTGGTGGTCGGCTACGGAACAATGCGAAAGAGCGACCTTTCCGGTGCTTCGGTATCGGTTGGGGAGGATGCCATCAAAGGATCGGTCATTACCAACCTTGATCAGGCATTACAGGGGCGCGCCTCCGGGGTAACGGCCGTTATGACTTCCGGTGCTCCGGGGTCATCTTCTTCCATTCGTGTACGCGGGCAGGCGACCATCAATGCCGGGGCTGAGCCTTTGTACGTTGTTGATGGTGTTATCGTGCAGGGCGGTGGCCAGAGCGGCGCCGACTTTGGCCTGGGCGACGCGTTGGGTAACGGGTCGGTTTCTACCATTTCTCCGCTATCCACCATTAATCCCGCAGATATTGTATCCATGGAAATCCTGAAAGATGCTTCGGCAACGGCCATCTACGGGGCGCAGGGGGCTAATGGTGTGGTGTTGGTTACTACCAAACGCGGTAAGGCGGGAGAAGCCAGATTTACGTATGACGGTATGACCGCGGTACAGCGCCAGACAAGGCGGTTGGACATGATGAATTTGCGTGAGTTCGCGACTTACTACAACGATCTGGTTTCGACAGGACAGCTTGAGGAGGACAACGATTATGCGGATCCTTCCCTGTTGGGAGTAGGAACGAACTGGCAGGATGCCATCTTCCGCACAGCCCTGCAGCATCAGCATCAGATATCTGTACAGGGGGGAACCGAAAGGGTGCAGTATTACGTTTCAGGTTCGTATATGGATCAGGATGGGACACTGATAGGATCGAATTTCAGTCGTTACTCGTTCCGTGCCAATCTGGATGCCCAGTTGAAAAAATGGTTGAAAATGGGATTAAGCGCTACCTATTCCGCGACGGATGAAGACCTGAAGCTGGCTGACAGTGACGAGGGAATCATTAATTATTCCCTTCAGACCATCCCCGATATGCCTATCTATAATATCGATGGAAGCTATGCAACCATTGTACAGGAGGGTTATACAAATCCGAACCCGATAGCGTTGGCGATGATGGATGAAATCCTGTTGGGACGACAGAAACTGTCAGGAAACATCTTTTTCGATGTGACGCCCGTCAAAAATCTTACCTGGCATACAGAGCTGGGGTATGACATCAGTGCATCCAAAGCCGAGCGCTATAAACCGATGGTCGATCTGGGTGCATGGAAACGTGCAAGTAATGAAAGTCGTATTCAGAATAACAGGAGTACATACTGGCAGTTAAAAAACTACCTTACTTATGCCGGAAATATAGAGGATCATTCTTTTACGGCGATGATCGGGCAGGAAGCCTGGGAGGCTCGCTATGACTTTACCAGTGTGTTTAATACCGGCCTTCCTTCCGATGAAGTCCACAATCCGGCCCTGGGGACCGGAACGCCAACCATTAATGCAGGGTTCGGGAGTTCGGCCATGGTTTCAGTCTTTACCCGTTTGAACTATAATTATGCCGATCGCTATCTGGGAACCTATACCTACCGCCGCGACGGTTCATCCAACTTCGGCCCCGAAAACCGTTGGGCCGGATTCCACTCGTTTGCCGCCTCCTGGCGTTTCTCCAATGAAACGTTCTTTGAACCCCTGACAGGAGCGGTCAGTAACGGTAAATTACGCGTCGGATGGGGACAGACCGGTAATTCCAATATCGGCGGTTATCTGTGGGGTACCAGTATTACCCGTATGCCATCCGGCCTGGGGATGGGGTATCGCCCTTCCAATATACCCAATACGGGTGTTAAATGGGAATCGCAGGAACAATGGAATGTCGGTCTCGACCTGGGTTTCATCCGCGATCGTATAAATTTGATAGTCGACTGGTACAAAAAAGAGTCCAGTGACATGTTGATGCCCTTGCAACTGCCTTCCTATATGGGCACGTCGGGCAATGCTTCTTCGGCGTTGGCTGCACCCTGGGGTAATTATGGCAACATCGAGAATAAAGGGTTGGAGATCTCTTTGAATACCCGTCCCATCGTGGGCCGCTTTGAATGGGATTCGGATTTCCAGATCTCATTCAATAAGAATAAACTCAAAGGGCTTGCCGGTACAAGCAACGCGCAAATTGTCGGGTACGGTCAATGGACGGATGTTGTCAGTGTGTCTACGGTAGGTGAGTCGCTTTACAACTTTTACGGTTACGTGACCGATGGTGTTTACAAAGATCTGGAAGATCTACAGAATTCTCCGAAGCCTGCAAAATATCCGGCGGACGGCGTGTTCAATCGCTCCAACACAGTGTGGGTAGGCGATATTAAGTACAAAGACCTGAGCGGTCCGGAAGGGGTTCCCGACGGTGTGATCGACGAGCATGACAAAACCAATATCGGTTCCCCCATGCCTAAGTTTACATTCGGATGGACAAATACGTTCCGCTATAAGAATTTTGACCTTTCCGTCTTTATCAACGGTTCGTATGGGAATAAAGTGTTCAACTATCTCGGGATGAAACTTACGCGCATGAACTCCGCATGGACCAACCAGTTGAACTCGATTGCCGATCGTGCCATACTCGTGCCTGTTGATCCCGATAAGGTTTATGCTGAAGGTACTAACTGGTATGACGATGTGGCTAATGTAAAGGTGGCAAATCCTGAAACATCTATTCCGCGGGCTTCCATCCAGGATCCCAACGATAATGACCGCATCAGTGACCGTTACATCGAGGACGGGTCGTATATCCGCTTTAAGAATATCGCTTTGGGCTATACATTCCCGACCGAAACCATAAAGAATTGGGGATTGCAGAATTTGCGTGTATATGCCAATATTCAAAATCTATGGACGATTACCGGCTACAGTGGCTATGATCCCGAAATCGGGGCAAGTACCGCCAGCCAGAATGTATTCGGCCTGGATAACGGACGCTATCCGTCCCCTACCGTTTTCTCGTTTGGTTTAAACATTTCATTTTAAGTGCCCAAATAAAATAATCGTATGAAAATAAAAGATATTCAATATGTAGCCCTTGCCTTTGTATTCGGGATCGGGATGTCTTCCTGTGAAGATTTCCTGGACCGTCCGACCGAAGACAACTACAATGAGGCCAATTTTTATCAGAATGATGAACAGTGTATACAAGGGGTCAACTATCTTTATAATTCCCCCTGGTATGATTTCCAACGCGGTTTTATCAAAGTGGGAGAAGTCCTTTCCGGTAATTACTATATGGGTAACAGCCCCTATCTAACCTTTACCGTAAACGGGACAGACGAAGATCTGGTGAACATGTCCTACTCCCTATGGGCTGTGAATGGGCATGCCAATACGGTGTATAACCGACTGAAGACGGCGAAGGCTTCGCAGGCGACTATCGATGCCTGTATGGGAGAGGCCCTGACCTGGAAAGCGATGGCTTACTTCTATCTGGTTCGTTCGTTCGGGGCAGTACCCATTATCCACGATAATACAGACGAACTGGTCAACGGAACCTATAACAATAAATATAAGGTGGCGGTTCCGGACGTATATGAATACATTGTCATGACCCTGGAAAAAGCGATCGAATTATTACCCGAAAGTGCGTCCGCGGGACGTATCGACCGTTATTCAGCCGAGGGTTTGCTGGCCAAAGTGTATCTGACCAGATCCGGCGTCGGACAGTCCGGTTCCCGTAACCAGGACGACCTGGATAAGGCGGCCATGCATGCCAAAAATGTGATCGATCACTCAGGACGTAATCTCCTCGAAAATTATTCCGACGTGTTCCGTCTTGAAAACAACAAAAGTGAAGAGTCGCTCTTGGCCTGGCACTGGTACCCCACCCGTGATCCCTGGACAGCCCAGAATACATTGCAATCCGACCTGGGAATGAAGGGGTTCAGCGAATTTGGCGATACCTGGGGAGAATGGGGCGGCCCATCCGTCGATTTGCAGGATGCTTTCGGCGTCAGTGCGCTTCAGTCGCCCGCCGACCGTTACGAGACGGATACCCGCCGCAAAGCCTCGATGATGATGATCGGGGACAAATACGACTATTTCTGGAAAGACAAAGGCGGTTTCGATTACCTGAGGTTCTTGTATGACGCGGAATACGGCGCGGGAGGCCCCGGACAAATGGCGTCTCCTACCGGATCCAACAGCGTGAAGCATTTATACGGGAATAACAATGACCATATAGCCGGACTGGGCCTCTCGGCCGGAAATATGGTCAGCGGGTTAAGCACACATATTTTACGTTTGTCCGATGTATATCTGATCTATACTGAGGCAAAGATCGGAAACAGCGCTTCCACGACCGATGCCGCAGCGATCGATGCATTCTATGCCGTGCGCAGCCGTGCCGTGGCGACGTATGAGCGTCCCGCATCGGTTACATGGGAAGACGTCTGGAAAGAGCGTCGTCTCGAACTGGCTTGCGAAGGGGATCGCTGGTATGATTACGTGCGGTTGTCTTATTATAATCCCCAACGCGCCATCAATGAATTGAAAGCCCAGCGCCGTGACGTATACTATGGATTAGACGCCTTATATAAGAAATATTTCGAGGATGGATCATTTACCATTACCGGTGACCAGAAGTATAATGACAATCCGCAGATACCGAATGTAACGGTTTCCAGCTTTACCTTGCCGTTCCCTACCGAAGATGTGGTTTTCAATCCGAACCTTATGGAAGACCCGGTTCGCGTGGATGTACGTAGTGAATTTAGTTATTAATTATAATGCTGTGAAAAGATGAAATATAGGATGAAAAATATCAGTCGGCTTTTTGCTGTAAGCGCTATGGTGCTGTTGGGCACCGTGATGACTGCGTGTGTTGACGAGCCGGATAAATACGAAGTGGCGGACGGCCTGCCTACTGTAAAGTATGTGAGAATGACAAATCCCGCCGTGGCTGATTCTTTGATTGACGGCGCTTACATGGCAAATACCATCTGCCTGGTGGGCGATAACCTGCGTAGTATCTACGAACTTTACTTCAATGATCAGAAGGCCATCCTGAATACGAGCCTGATGACGGACCATACGGTGATTGTGGATGTTCCGAAAACCATCCCTGCCAATGTGACCAATAAAATCTATATGGTCAATATCAATAAAGATACCGTCGCCTACGACTTTAAGGTGCTGGTCCCTGCTCCCCAGGTCAGGTCCATGTCGAACGAATATGCCAAACCGGGAAGCGTGGCTACGATTTATGGCGATTACCTGCTGGACGATGCGAATGTCCCGTTAGAGATCAATTTCCCCGGAAACGTGGCCGTGACGGAGTTCCTGAGTATCAGCAAAACGGCTGTCCGTTTTGTGGTTCCTGAAGGTGCGGAACTGAGCGGGAATGTGACGGTGAAATCCATTTACGGTACAGGGCGTTCCAATTTTCACTATATGGATGCCCGCGGTTTCCTGTTCGACTGGGACGGGATAAAAGGCTTGGCTTCCGGACACGGTTGGAGAAACGGTGTTGTATCCAACTCAACCGAAGGCATTGAGCCGCTGGACGGTAATTATCTGGTTTTTAGCGGAAACCTTGATAATACGGCCTGGCCCGACGAGGATCGCCAATCGTTCAATTACTGGCCTGAACCGACTGCTGGTTATCCGGAACTCTCTACCCTGTTCGATGCCGAGGAATGGAGGACGCTCCAGCTCAAGTTCGAATGTTTTATCCCGGCAAGTACTCCCTGGACGACAACCAGCTTGCAGATGATTTTTACCAGCAATGCTAATGTGACATACGCCACAGGCAATAACGGGTATATCGGAAATGATGAAATACCCAGGGGGTTGTGGACGCCATGGCTCGAAACAGGCTCTTACGATACCGCTGATGAGTGGGTTACCGTTACGGTCCCGTTGAGCAATTTCATATACACCCGCTATGGGGCGGCCAGTGCAAACAGTCTTGACAAGGATTCGTTCACCGGATTGACGTTCGTCCTTTATGCCGGGCCGCAAAATGCCGGAACCAACGGCCCTATACTGATGGGGATTGATAATATACGTGTAGTTCCTGCAAATTAATGTTCCAATGATAAAAAAGATGATAATCATGAAGAAAACAAATAGCTTACAGGCCCTTTGGATGATGTGTATGGTACTGGTCTCCGGCTTGCTCATTCCCGCCTGTGACACTGGCGATGAACTGGATACCAATCAATATTCGGGTGGTATCGAACTGAATGTCTTTGGCCCGAGTCCCGTAGCGCGTGGTGGAGAACTGCGTTTTCTGGGCAGCGGGATGAACCAGGTGACAGGCGTCCTTATCCCGGGGAGTACCGAAATTACGGATATTAAGGTGATCAGCGAAACGGAAATCCGTGTTACCGTTCCCCAGACAGCCGAGGTGGGTTACGTGGTTTTGCATACACCTAAAGGTGATATCACGACAAAAACAACTCTGACCTATTCCGAACCTATTTCACTAAAATCGATCTCCCCGTTGAGTCTTAAACCGGGAGAAGTGCTGACCATTACGGGAGAATACCTGAACCTGATGCATGAAGTCATCTTCACGGACGGTGTGATCGTCGCCGAAGCTGCCTTTATCAAGCACCAGCGCGATGAAATCCAGGTGGTAGTCCCGGCTGAAGCCCAAAGCGGAAAAGTCGTTATTTCAGACGCAGCCGAATTGCCCAACTGGATATACTCGGACGAAGAACTGAGCGTGGTGCTGCCTTCCGTAGATGCCGTGGCCGACCTGACGGGTAAAAAACCGGGGGATCTCATTGAGATTGCCGGTAAGGATCTCGATCTGGTGAAGGCACTGCGAATGCCGAACGGCGATGAAGTGGAGTTCGAAGTGAAATCTGCCGCGGAAGGTGAGGCAATCAGCTTTGTCCTGCCGGAAAATATGTCGGATGGTGCGGTGGTGATGGTACCTGCTTCCGGCGTGGAAGTTACGATTGCCAACATCGGCATGGCATTGCCTACCGAAGTAGTGGCCACTCCGGCCGCCGGATTGCGCGCCGGTGATGAGATAATTCTGACGGGTGTCAATATGGAACTTATTACGGATATTACTTTCCCGGGTGTAGGGGAAGCGGTTGAGCCAACGTCTCAAACAGCTACCGAAGTAAAAGTAGCGATGCCTGCTTTGGCCATCAGCGGCAACCTGCTGCTCAATACAGGTAGTGGTATGTCCGTTGAAGTACCGATCGAAACAGAGAAACCCGAACATACGGCTTATCAAAGCGATGCCGTATCGTTGGGAGGGGATGTCGTTATTTCCGGGAACCACCTCGACCTTGTGGTAAAAGTGGCATTTACCGGCGGCGGGGAAGTGGAGGTTTCCGCAGAATCGCCCACCAGACTGACCGTTGCGATGCCGACGATGAACGTGGAGACCGGTGTCCTTACAGCCTATATGGCCAACGGCGAAAGCGTTGAATTTCCCAGATTGACTATTAACGCTCCCCAGTTCGCTTATATCCCCGTGTTGCCGGGTGAAGACGATGAGCTCCAGAAAGGGGGTACGGTCATGACGATCGGTATTGCCAACGGAGACAAACTGACCGGTGTGCAAGTGGATGGAGCGAACGTCCAGTACATCATCAACCAGAATAGGCTCTATTTTGAGATTCCGCAATTGGCGAATGCCAACAGTAAGGTTACACTGGTGTCTTCGAATGGAGAGGTCACATACAATATAGCCTTTATCCCGGCAACGGATGTGGAAATCGTTATTTTCAACACACTGACCGACCTCGGTAGCTGGTCTGATCCACGGGTTCTCATTCCTGCAAGCGAATTCGACAGGGATATCCCTTCCGACGCCAAAATGAAGATATATTTTGCCCAGAAAGATGCCTGGGGACAAATTCAGTTCAATGACGGAACCTGGAACAACAATGGTATTTCGTTCCCTGAAATAGGCGGCGCTTACCTGACTACAGACAATGCAGGAGGGAAAGATGTAAAAGAAATTGAACTCTCGCTGACGCCCGAACTGGTAGAACGTTTCCGCACCAAAGGCGGTATTGTTATACAAGGTGAAAATTGGATCATCTCTAAAGTATCCATCACCTATAAGGTCGCCCTGGAAACCACTGTCTGGACCGGTCCGGTCACGTTAACCTGGAGTGACGGGGGACGGGTCGTGGTTCCGGCTTCCACCTTCAGCAGTGTGAGGGCCGGTGCCAAGATGCGGTTTTACTTTGACCAGATCGACCAAAAATGGGCGCAGGCCCAGATCAACGACGGCACATGGGGTCAATTGGTATTCACTGAGATAGGTAGTGCAACGCTGGTGCCGACAGATGTCTACGGGTGGACATTTGAAAGCCGTGTGCTTGAAGTGACACTCACCCGGGCTATTCTTGACCAGATTGAGGATAAAAAGGCTGTTGAGGGTGATTATATTGGCGCCGGCTTGATTATCCAGGGTTCGGACCTGATATTCAATAAAGTTACGATAGAGTGACGCAAAAAATCATTCCGTGGATACTTGTCTGTCTCTTGCTCGGATGTACCGGGCAGGAGACCGCTTTCAGCGAACGGGAATTCATCCCGCTTGCCGGAACATGGCAGACTGAACTGGGGAGCGTCGGACTTCCCGGGACGATCGACGAAAGCCGTCTCGCACCACGGAATACCGATACGCTCAATACATCCCGGCTTACACGTTTGCATCCGTATGAAGGCAAGGTCACCTATACCCGCGAGGTAGAGATCCCGGCGTCCTCTGCGCACAAGGAATGGAGGCTTATCATGGAACGGGCAAAACCGTCCGTGCTCCGTATCGACGGCGACAGTATGGGGACAAGTTCGTTGATCCTCTCTCCGCAGATATACGATATCGGGCGGCTGACCCCCGGAAAACACACGATCTCTATCGAGATCGACAATGGTCCCGGATCCGTACCTTCCGGAATACACGGTTCACACGCGTGGACCGACGCTACTCAGACGAACTGGAACGGCATCCTCGGTAAATTCGGACTGGAGGCGAACGAAGGGATCCTGATCGAAAACCTGCAGCTATTCCCCGATACCGAAACACACACCGTCCGCGTCAAGGCCCTTATCCGTTCATCCGCAAGCGGCGATGCCGTGATCACTGTGGAAGGGTATGCGTGGAATACAAAGGAAAAAGCATCGGTGCCCCGGCAACAGTTTGAAATGGCGCTGAAAGAAGGCACCGGGATCTATGAATTTCAGATCTCAACAGGTAAAAAACCACTTCTCTGGAGCGAATTCGACCCTGCATTGTACAAATTGCATTTCGAACTCAGCTATCAGGACAAAAAAGATCGTTACACCACCGATATTGGCTTCCGCGATTTCTCTACCGAAGGGACCCAATTCAGCATCAATTCGCTGAAAACATTTCTGCGGGGCAAACACGACGCCTGTGTCTTCCCCCTGACAGGCTATCCGCCGATGGAGAAAGAAGAATGGGTGAGGCAGATGCGCATATCGAAACAGTACGGCCTGAACCATTACCGGTTCCACTCCTGGACTCCCCCGCAGGCAGCCTTCGATGCGGCCAACGAAGAGGGAATCTATATGCAGGCCGAATTGCCTTACTGGGGGATGATGGATCCGGAGAACAAGGATTTGAACGATTTCCTGATCCGCGAAGGAGAAGGAATACTGACCGCTTACGGGAACAATCCCTCATTTGTGATGATGGCCTTAGGCAATGAACTGGGAGGCGATACCGGTTATATGCGCACGATGGTGGACAACTTCAGGACGAGTGATGACCGGCGCCTGTATGCCTTTGGTGCCAACAACGCATTAGGGACGGCCGGGCAACAGGAAGGCGAAGACTTTTTTGTCACCTGCCGGGTAGGCGGCGAGGTCGGCTCCGGTGATTATTCCACACATGCCCGCGCTACCTTTTCCTTTGCCGATGCGAAGGACGGCGGGTATATGAACGGAACGTACCCTTCCACGGATCTGGCATTCGAACAAGCCGTGGCCGGCTGTACCGTACCGGTGATCAGCCACGAGAACGGGCAGTTCCAGGTGTACCCCGATTACGGCGAGATCGAAAAATATACCGGGGTGCTCTATCCCTACAACATGGAGGTGTTTCGTGAACGCCTTCAACAAAACGGACTGGCGGATCAGGCCGATGATTTTCATAAAGCCTCCGCCCGTTTTGCCGCCCTCTGTTACAAGGCCGATATCGAAATGTGTTTCCGTACGCCCGGGTTCGGAGGGTTTCAGTTACTCGACCTGCAGGATTATCCCGGTCAGGGAAGCGCTTATGTCGGCTTGCTGGACGCCTTTATGGACAGCAAAGGAGCAGTTACGCCCGAAGAATTCCGCGGTTTCTGCGGTGAAATCGTTCCATTGGCTCTCTTCCCCAAATATTGCTGGAGCAGCGATGAGACCTTTACTGCCTTATTGAAGATCAGTAATTTCTCGGATAAAGCATTGACGAATGAACCATTGAACTGGAGCCTGCAAAATATCCGCACGAACGAGACGGTCTCTTCCGGGTCCATAAACGGCATACATGTTGCGCAGGGCGGGCTATCGGAAGTCGGAACGGTCAGCGTACCGTTGCGGGAGATAGACCATGCTGCCTCGTTACGGCTCGTATTGAATAGGGGGCCTTATACCAACTCTTATCAGATATGGGTTTATCCTGAGAACGAAGACGGCGCGGTCGATCCGGAACTGGAAGAGACAACGTCGTTACAGGACGCCCTGGACCTGTTGAAGGAGGGAAAGAAGGTACTGTTCTCTCCTGTCCATACGGAAATAGAACCATTGTCCGTCGGAGGGCTGTTTACCCCCGATTACTGGAACTATGCTATGTTCAAAAGCATATCGGAACAGCTCAACCGGGAGGTGTCACCCGGCACATTGTCCCTGTTGACCGATCCGGATCATCCTTTCTTCCGGGAATTCCCGACCGATATGCATAGTAACTGGCAATGGTGGATCATTGCAAAGAATTCGAGACCCTTCATCTTAAACAGGACTCCCCGGGGATACAAGCCTCTTATACAGGTGATCGATAACATCGAACGGAACCATAAGCTCGGCTTGCTCTTCGAAATGCGGGTCGGCCAGGGAAAACTGCTGGTCAATATGTGCAACATGGAAGCCATTGCCGGCAAACCTGAAGGACGACAATTCCGGAGAGCGATACTACAGTATATCTCCTCACCCGGATTTGCTCCCGCCACAGCGTTCACACCGGAAGAACTCACCGGACTGTTTACCACGACTGTCGGGGGAAAAGAGATCGTGGGCGTGAAAAATATCACCACGTACCAATAAATGATTATGAGTCACTATAAAAATAGAATTGCCGGAGCCTGCTGCCATCTGTTGGCGCTTTTATTCGTTTTCGTTACATGCAGTGATGGAGGAGACGAAAAGATACCGGAACTGGAAAAGCCGAAACTGGTTTCTTCGGTGCCTGCCGATGGGAGCGAAAACGTATCCACCGGCGAACAGACGATACTGCTTACGTTTGATCAGAATATCGTGCTGGCCAGTCCGCATGAGATCCGCCTGAACGGCAATGAGATAACGAAAGCTGCCGCGGCCTTCAAGGAGTTAACGGTGACGGCTGCACTGGAGAAGGCCACCGCCTACACCCTGGTGATCCCTGCCGGAAAAGTAAAGGGACCGACCGGTGTGTCCGCCGATGAAATAACCGTCCGTTTCACTACAAGAGGCAGCGCCAACAGCACGATCAATAAAACCCTTGTATCTCCTGACCCTTCACCCCAAGCCCAACGGGTATATGATTTTCTGGTGGAGAGCTATGGAGAGAAAATCATTTCGGGCGTTATGGCCAATGTGGCCTGGAACACGCACGAAGCGGAATGGGTCCATACACATACGGGCAAATATCCGGCACTCAATTGTTTCGACTATGTTCACCTCTACGCTTCCCCCGCCAATTGGATCAATTACGAGGATATCCGGGTCGCCGAAGAATGGTGGGGAAATAACGGGCTGATCGCCGCCGGTTGGCACTGGAATGTGCCGTCAGGAGCCAACAGCAACGGACATGGGTTCTACGCTGTCGGGAAAAACGGGGGTGACGGAGAGACCGCTTTCGATATACGGCAGGCTGTCATTGACGGAACCGACGAAAACAGTGTCATAAAGGCAGATCTTGAGAAAATAGCTGGGAACCTGTTATTGCTGAAAGAAAAGAACATCCCGGTGATCTGGCGCCCTCTGCATGAAGCATCCGGTAAGTGGTTCTGGTGGGGAGCAGGAGATGCCGCATCCTACCGCACATTATGGATACTGATGTTCGAAACCTTCAAAACCAAAGGGCTGAACAATCTTATCTGGGTGTGGACAAGCCAGACCGATGATTACGACTGGTATCCGGGAGATGACTATGTGGATATCATCGGCTGCGATATTTACAACAAAGGCCTGACAGCCGTGTCCGGCATCTACGATAGCTTAACCGACGAGTTCCCCGACAAGCTCATCACCCTGAGCGAGTTCGGCAATATTGCCGGATTGTCCGACCAATGGGACGCCGGCATAAAATGGTCGTGGACGATGCCGTGGTACGACTATAACCGTACCGTCGATCCATCGTCCGCCGCTTTCAACGAACAAACACATATACACGCCGACATACAGTATTGGGAAAAAGCGCTGGAGAACGATTATGTGATTACCAGGGATCAAATGCCGTCACTGAAATAACATAAAAAATATGATACAAACCATTTATCAGATACTATCCATTGTGTGTATCATCACGATCATGGGTGGATGCAATCAAAAATCGCAGGAAAACCGTTCCGGTCACCAGGATGAACCATCGGGACGCACCATCGAAACTCAGCACTTGCTGAAAAACCTGACGGCCGTTGCCCGTAAAGGATTTCTTTTCGGCCATCAGGATGCCACCCTTTATGGGATCGGCTGGGAAGGCGACAGCGGCCGTTCCGACGTGCATAGTGTAGTGGGTGATTACCCTGCGGTGCTCGGGTTCGACCTCGGAAAAATCGAATTGGGGCACGATAAAAACATCGACAATGTTTCGTTTGAGAAAATCCGGCAGGAGATCATCCGTCACTACAACCGCGGCGGCATGGTAACCATAAGCTGGCATGCCGATAATCCCCTGACGGGCAGCCATTCGTGGGATGTTGGGACAGGTGGTGTCGTTACGTCTATCTTGCCCGGTGGTGATAAGCACGAACTGTTCTTAGGATGGCTGCAATCGGTGGCGGATTTTTTCCATTCCCTGCAGACCGACGACGGGACAAAGATCCCCGTATTGTTCCGCCCCTGGTATGAACATACCGGCAGTTGGTTCTGGTGGGGGAAAGATTATTGTACCGTTGATGAATACAAGCAACTCTGGTCCATGACACGTGAATTCCTGGATGACCGGGGAACCGATAACCTGCTGTATGCGTACTCGCCCGATGCGCAGGGCCCCGGGGAAATATACATGGAACGGTATCCGGGAGATGAATATGTGGATTTGTTCGGGCTGGATTGCTACCACAGGGATAATGAAAAAGGGACAGAAGCGTATCAGCATACGTTGCATACCATCCTTTCTTTTATGACAGAAGAAGCAGGGAAGCGAAATAAACCCATCGCATTGACCGAAACCGGATTGGAAACGATCCCTGTTCCCGACTGGTGGACAAATGTCCTTCTTCCCGTACTGGATCAATATCCTGTCAGTTATGTGCTGGTCTGGAGAAATGCCCGGGAGAGGCCCGATCACTATTATGTCCCTTATCCCGGCCATCTGTCCGAAAAGGATTTTATGGCGTTTTATCACCATCCTAAAACGCTTTTTTGCCGCGATATACAACAACTTATGATATACAACCCATAAAAATGAAAGATATGAGTCTGTTCAACTACAGAATGCAAAAATTAAAGGAAGACCACGAAGCCTTGATTGGAAAGAAAAACCATCCCACCGAAAACAGTAACGGGTGGTACCAACGATATGAAAATCCGGTATTGACGGCAGCCCATACCCCGCTATTCTGGCGGTATGACCTTAATCCGGAAACCAATCCGCTCCTGATGGAACGCATCGGTATCAATGCAACCATGAATGCGGGAGCGATCAAGTGGCAGGGGAAATACCTCATGATGGTGCGGGTGGAAGGGGTTGACCGGAAATCTTTTTTCGCGATTGCCGAAAGTCCCAATGGGATCGATCATTTCCGCTTCTGGGATTATCCCGTAGCGATACCGGAAAATGACGATCCGGCTACGAATCTGTACGACATGAGGCTCACACTCCATGAAGACGGATGGATCTACGGCATATTCTGTGTGGAACGGTTCGATGAAACCGCAGAGCAGGGAGACTTGTCAAAAGCGAAAGCATCCGCCGGGATCGTCCGGACAAAAGACCTGGTCAGTTGGGAACGGTTGCCGGATATCCAGTCGAAAAGCCAGCAGCGGAATGTGGTCCTTCATCCCGAATTCGTAAATGGTCAGTACGCCCTGTACACACGTCCGCAGGACGGGTTCATCAATGCCGGGAACGGCCTGGGTATCGGATGGGCGCTTATTGACGATATCACGCATGCGGTGATCACCAAAGAAAAGATCGTCGACCGGCGTTTTTACCATACCATCAAAGAACTGAAGAACGGGGAAGGCCCCGCACCCATCAAAACACCGCAGGGATGGCTTCATCTTGCGCACGGTGTAAGAGCCTGTGCCGCGGGATTGAGATATGTATTATATTTGTACATGACTTCGCTGGAAGATCCTTCGCAATTGATCGCCTCTCCGGGAGGATATTTTATGGCGCCCGAAGGAGAAGAACGCATCGGAGATGTCTCGAATGTCCTTTTCGGGAATGGCTGGATCGCCGATGACGACGGAAAAGTATTTATCTACTATGCCTCGTCCGATACACGGATGCATGTAGCCACTTCCACCGTGGAACAACTGGTCGATTATTGCCTGCATACTCCCGAAGACGGATTGACAACCTTCGCCTCGGTATATGCACTGAAAAGATTGATCGATGGGAACTTAAGACTTTTAAATGAAAAGGAATAAATAAGTGGAATGATAAAGCTAAAAGAAAAAATTGGTTACGGCTTCGGTGATGCCGCCTCTTCCATGTTCTGGAAGATCTTCGGGATGTATTCCCTGTTCTTCTATACCGATGTGTTCGGCATAACGGCCGCCGCCGCCGGCACGATGTTCCTTATCGCCCGCCTGTGGGACTCTTTCTTCGACCTTTTTGTCGGGATCATGAGTGACCGCACAAAGACCCGTTGGGGAAAATACCGCCCTTACCTGCTCTGGTTCGCCATACCGTTTGCCGTGATGGGGGTGATTACCTTCTTTACGCCCGATTTCGGACAAACCGGCAAATTAATCTATGCCTATGTCACCTATTCGCTGATGATGATCGTGTATTCCCTGATCAATGTGCCTTATGCCTCGTTGCTGGGCGTCATTTCTTCCGATCCGAAGGAACGGAACTCACTGTCGTCTTACCGTATGTCATTCGCCTTTATCGGCAGTTTCGTCACCTTCATGCTGTTGCAGCCGCTGATCGATTTCTTCTCGAAACATTTTGGCGGAGAAGCTGGTGTTTCAGCCACACAAGTCGTGGAGACATCCGTCAGCACAGCCCCCATCGGGTGGGTAATGGGGGTAGGGGCCATCGGGATCATCTGCATTGTGCTGTTCCTGTTATGCTTCTTCTGGACAAAGGAACGGGTCGTGCAGATCGAAAGCGAAGAGAATGTATCGGTCAAACAGGATCTGAAGAACCTGTTCAGGAATGCTCCCTGGTGGATACTGGTAGGAACCGGATTGGCGGCCCTGCTTTTCAATGCTATCCGTGACAGCGTCGCGATCTACTATTTCCGCGATTACGTACAGGTAAACTACCGCATGGCCGGGACCGGCTGGGATATGACTACGATCTATTTTTTAGTAGGACAGGCGGCCAATCTCCTTGGGGTAATCCTCGCCCCTTCCATCTCGGCAAAGTACGGAAAGAAAAAGACTTACGCCATCGCCATCCTGGTGGCGGGAATGCTGAGTACCGGATTTTATTTCATACCCAATAATATTGTGTATATTCTCATCTTGCAGTTCTTTACATCGATGTTCGCCGGCTATGTATTGCCGTTGTTGTGGTCGATGTTTGCCGATATTGTCGATCATCAGGAGTTGGCTACCGGCCGGCGCGCGTCGGGTTTGATTTTCTCGTCATCATCCATGTCCCAGAAGTTAGGTTGGGCCTTGGGCGCAGCCATGAGCGGGTGGATACTGGCCATGTTCAACTATATGCCCGACGTGGCGCAGCAAAGCGCTGAAACCATTTTTGGCGAGCGAATCATGATGAGCCTGCTCCCTGCGGTTTGTTGTTTGCTCGCATTCATCGGCATGTCCTTCTATCCCCTGTCGGATAAAAAGGTGAAAGAGAATTTTGAACTGCTGGAAAAGAAACGGGCACAGGCAGGGTTGTAAACCCTCAAGTGCCTACGCAACTCCCTTGTATCGGTTAAAAAAACAGCAAGAATGCAATACGGATATTTCGATGATCTGAAGCGTGAATACGTCATTACGGACCCCCGCACGCCGTGGCCCTGGATCAATTACCTAGGGAACGAGGATTTTTTCAGCCTGATATCGAACACGGCCGGCGGATATTCCTTTTATAAAGACGCCAAATTCCGCCGCATAA
The DNA here is from genome assembly GCF_034331125.1 of Proteiniphilum sp. Lineage (NCBI taxonomy): Bacteria > Pseudomonadati > Bacteroidota > Bacteroidia > Bacteroidales > Dysgonomonadaceae > Proteiniphilum > Proteiniphilum sp. The sequence goes on along the minus strand of NZ_JAXQGC010000006.1, from coordinate 143,063 downwards.
CCCGTTATCGGTACAACAACGTGCCGATGGACAGCGGCGGGAAGTATTTTTATATCAGGGATGAAGATACGGTCTGGAACCCGGGATGGAAACCCTGCAAAACAACACTCGATGCCTACGAATGCCGCCACGGGATGGGTTATACCGTGATCAGGGGCAGCAAGAATGGCATTGAGGCCGAAGTGCTCTGTTTTGTCCCGCTAAAAACACAGGCGGAAGTACAGAAACTGACCCTTCGGAACCAAAGCGGTACAACGAAAAAGCTGAAACTGTTCTCCTTTGTGGAATGGTGTTTGTGGAACGCCGCGACCGATATGGAGAACTTCCAGCGCAACTTCTCCACCGGAGAAGTGGAGGTCGACGGTTCCGTCATCTACCATAAGACCGAATACCGGGAACGCCGGAACCATTATGCCTATTACTCCGTCAATCAGCCGGTAGACGGGTACGATACCGACCGCGAAACATTTTTCGGATTATATAACGGCTTCGACGAACCGCAAACGGTCATGGACGGCGCTCCGCGTAATTCGGTCGCCCACGGCTGGTCGCCCGTCGCCTCGCATTGCCTTGAAATAAATTTGGATCCCGGTGAAAGCAAAGAGCTGGTCTTCGTGCTGGGTTACGTGGAGAACGCGCAGGACGAAAAATGGGAAAGCCGGAACATCATCAACAAGGACAAGGCGAAAGCGACAATTGCCCGTTTCGATACCGCCGGAAAAGTGGACGAAGCTTTTGCCGGATTACGGGCTTATTGGGATAACCTGTTGAGTAACTTCAATGTGCGGACACCCGAAGAAAAACTTGACCGGATGGTGAATACCTGGAATCAGTACCAATGCATGATCACCTTCTGCTTCTCCCGTTCGGCGTCTTACTTCGAGAGCGGCATCGGTCGAGGCATGGGCTTCCGTGACTCCAACCAGGACCTGATCGGGTTCGTGCATCAAATTCCTGAACGGGCCCGTCAGCGCATCATCGACATCGCTTCCACGCAGTTCCCGGACGGCGCTTGCTATCACCAATACCAACCTCTGACGAAAAAAGGGAACAACGAAATAGGGCAGGGCTTCAATGACGACCCGTTGTGGCTGATCCTCGGGACAACAGCCTATATCAAGGAAACCGGAGATTTTGCCATACTGGATGAGCCGGTACCGTTCGACAACGTGCCCGGTTCCGAAGTGCCGCTTTTCGGGCACCTCACCGTCTCTTTCGATCACGTGGTCAACAACCTCGGGCCCCACGGATTGCCGTTGATCGGGCGTGCCGACTGGAACGACTGCCTTAACCTGAACTGTTTTTCCAGCGATCCGGATGAAAGCTTCCAGACCACCGAAAACAAAACCGAAGGTTCAAAAGCCGAGAGCCTGATGATCGCCGGACTGTTCACGGTGTATGGCCGTGATTATGCGGAGCTTTGTAAAAGGCTCGGCAGGGACGAGGAAGCCGCTCGTGCGCAAAAACACGTGGATGCAATGGTGGATGCCGTGACAAAGTCCGGTTGGGACGGGGAATGGTTCCTGCGTGCTTACGACTATTTCGGAAATAAGATCGGCTCCAGGGAAAACGAAGAAGGGCAGATCTTTATCGAATCCAACGGATGGTGCAGCATGGCCGGGATCGGACTGGGAGAGGGATTGGTGGAGAAAGCGCTCGACTCCGTGAAAGAACGGCTCGACTGTGAACACGGCATCGTCCTCAACCAACCGGCCTATACGGAATACCATATCGGGTACGGCGAAATATCGAGTTATCCCCCCGGATACAAGGAAAACGCCGGTATTTTCTGCCACAATAACCCCTGGATCATTATCGGCGAGACCGTACTCGGAAGAGGAGACCGTGCCTGGGAGTATTTCCGGAAGATATGTCCGTCCTATACCGAGCCTATCAGCGATCTCCACAAAGTGGAACCTTATGTGTACGCCCAGATGATCGCCGGAAAAGATGCTTTCAGGCCCGGAGAAGCCAAAAACTCCTGGCTCACCGGCACGGCCGCCTGGAACTTTTATGCCGTCTCCCAGTATATCCTGGGCATCCGGCCTGCGTACGACCGCCTGGAAATCGATCCCTGTATCTCCCCGGAGTGGAAGACCTACGGCGTCACACGCAAATTCCGCGGCGCGACATACCATATTACCGTAAACAACCCCGGCGGGAAAATGAAAGGAGTATCTTCCGTTATTGTCAATGGGAAACCGGTAGAAGGCAATGTTGTTCCGGTACAACCTGCGGGAAGCGTATGCGAAGTGGAGGTAATCCTGTAGAAAGTAATCATAAGACATCGATAATCATACGTTCCCTAATTTGTTGTATAAAATGTCCATTGTATTATTGAAAAATGAAGTGCTCGACGAACTGACCCGGAACATCCTTCCTTTCTGGATGACGAACATGAAAGATCATGAGCGGGGCGGTTATTACGGACGGATGACCGGCGGAAACGAATTGGTGAAGGACGCGCCAAAAGGCGGGATCCTCAATGCCCGTATCCTGTGGACATTCTCTTCGGCCGCGTTGCATCTGAGATCGGAAGCGTACCTCGCCGAAGCGAAACGGGCAAAGAACTATATCTTCCGGCACTTCTTCGACGACCAGTACGGCGGCACCTATTGGATGCTGCATGCCGACGGGACACCGGCCGACACGAAAAAGCAGGTATACAGCCAGGCCTTTTTTATCTACGCGCTTGCCGAGTATTACCGTGCCAGCGGCGATGAAGAAGCTTTGTCGGAAGCCAAAGCGTTGTTCGGTCTGATCGAGCGGCACAGTTTCGATACCGCAAAGAACGGCTATCTTGAAGCCTACAGCCGCGACTGGGCGCTGCTCGACGACCTGCGCCTGAGTGAAAAAGACGCCAACGAGAAAAAAACGATGAACACCCATCTGCATGTCCTCGAAGCCTATACCAACCTCTACCGGGTTTGGAAAGACGAGCACCTGGCATGCCAACTGAAGAACCTTATCAGGATCTTTCTGGATAAGATCATCGATCAGAATACCGGTCATCTGCGTCTGTTTTTCGATGAAGACTGGCACGTAAAATCGACCACCGTGTCTTTCGGGCACGACATCGAAGCATCCTGGTTACTGGACGAAGCCGCGGTGGTGCTGGACGATGAAGAAACATCACATGAAATACGTGAAGTGGTGCTGAAAGTGGCCGACGCGGCCGCCGGGGGATTGTGCGACAACGGCGCCCTGATGAATGAGAAAGACAACGTTACCGGGCATCTCGACGACAACAGCGACTGGTGGCCGCAGGCCGAATCCATGGTCGGATTTTTCAATGCCTATCAGGTTTCGGGTAAAAATGACTACCTTTATCACGTATGCAAGAGTTGGGATTTTATCAAACAGCATATCGTAGACAAACAACACGGCGAATGGTTCTGGTCCGTATCGGCGGACGGGCATCAGGATACGGTAAACGATAAGGCCGGTTTTTGGAAATGCCCCTACCACAACGGACGCATGTGTCTGGAGCTCATAAACCGGATCCGTTCAAAAAATAAATAATCATATGAAGAAAAACTCAATCATTCTCACACTGGTTCTTTTTGTTATTGTTGCTTTGTCCTGTACCGGCAGCAGTAAAAAAACGGAAAACAACAGGAAAACGGACTACCGTTCCATCGTAGCGCAGAACGGCCGTTTACAGGTGATCGGCACACAATTGAGCAATGAAAAAGGCGAACCCGTCGTTTTACGGGGAGCCAGCCTCGGATGGCACAACCTCTGGCCCCGCTTCTATAACAAGAACGCGGTGCAATGGCTGGCCGACGATTGGAAATGCACGGTCGTCAGGGCTGCAATGGGCTTGGAAATTGAAGACAACTACCGGGAAAATCCCGAATTTGCCTTACAGTGCATCACCCCTGTCATCGAATCGGCTATTGAAAACGGAATCTATGTGATTATCGACTTCCACGCACACAACAAATACACCGAAGAAGCCAAAACATTCTTTGCCGGGATGGCCGAAAAATACGGGGAATATCCGAACGTGATCTATGAAATCTGGAACGAACCCGATTATTTCGAATGGGAAGAAGTAAAAACCTATTCGGAAGAAGTGATCGCCGTCATCCGCGCGATCGACCCCGACAATATTATATTGGTCGGCAGCCCCCATTGGGACCAGGACCTGCATCTGGTAGCCGAAGACCCGATCCGGGATGTAAGCAACATCATGTACACCATGCATTTTTACGCCGCGACCCACGAGGCCTGGCTGCGTGACCGGACCGACGAGGCGATTGCCAAAGGAATTCCCGTTTTCGTATCGGAGTGCGGCGGCTCGGAAGCCAATGGCGACGGACGGTTAGGCATAGAAGAATGGAAAACCTACGTCGATTGGATGGAGAGTCGGAAAATAAGCTGGGTGGCCTGGTCCGTTTCCGACAAGAACGAAACCTGCTCCATGCTGCTCCCCCGCGCCTCTGCCGATGGCAACTGGACGGAAGACCTGCTCAAGCCTTGGGGAAAACTGACGCGTAATTCTATCCGGAACGCGAATGATGAAAACCCGGATATCTGATCAGATGCAAACAAGAATAGACTCTCTGATTTTATTGTTGCATGGTTGTCTCGGCGCCTGTCGATGCCGACCTTTTGGATGCTGACAGCTGGTTGAAAACAAATTATCTTCCTTTCGATCCCACCTATCTGAATGCTAATTTTCTTACCTTTCACCGGATAGATGATTTCATCTGTTATCTCCCGAAAAACCAATCATTTATTTAAATAATATTAAATCGAAATAAAAAATGGTTTAAACATGATAAAATAAAACTTTTGCCGGATATTTTTTGTTTAATTGTAACTATTAAAAATCCGGCATAATATGAGCAGTTATTCGATCAAATCCTTAGAGCAATATTTTAAGGTATACCGAAAGTCGATCCGAAAGCCCAAAAAGTTCTGGGCGAAAATAGCAGAAAATAATTTCACCTGGTACCGGAAATGGGATAAGGTGTTGGAATTTGATATGGAGAAGGCTGAATTTATCTGGTTCAAAAATGCCAAACTCAATATCACCAAGAATTGTATCGACCGACATCTGGCAAACAGGGGGGATGAGAATGCCATTATTTTTGAACCCAACGATCCGGACGAACCGGCACGCTATTATACTTATAGCCAACTGTATGCCGAGGTTTCCAAAATGGCTAATGTGCTTCGGGAACAAGGAGTACAGAAAGGCGACAGGGTATGTATTTACCTGCCCATGGTTCCTGAACTGGCTTTCAGTGTGCTGGCCTGTGCACGTATAGGTGCAATTCACTCCGTGGTATTTGCCGGTTTTTCTTCCAATGCCCTGGCTACCCGTATTAATGATTGTACCTGTAAACTTATCATTACTGCAGATGGCGGATACCGTGGAACCAAGACCATCGATCTGAAACGTATCGTGGACGAAGCACTTGTAAAGTCCCCTTCAATAGAAAGAGTATTGGTTGTAAAGCGCACCGGCCAGGAGATCGATATGAAAGAAGGACGTGACCGTTGGCTGCAACCGCTACTGGATGAGGCTCCCGCTACCAGTATGGCAGAGGTGATGGATGCCGAAGACCCCCTCTTTATTCTCTATACTTCCGGCTCGACCGGAAAACCGAAAGGAATGCTGCATACCACGGCGGGATATATGGTCTATACGGCGTACACCTTTAAAAATGTATTTAATTACATGCCGGGAGATATATACTGGTGTACGGCCGACATCGGGTGGGTTACAGGACACTCTTACACCATTTACGGCCCGCTGCTCAATGGGGCTACTACTGTTATCTTTGAAGGGATCCCTTCGTATCCTACCCATAGCCGTTTCTGGGAGGTAATCCAAAAACACCGGGTCAATCAGTTCTATACGGCACCCACGGCAATCCGTTCCCTGGCCAAAGAGAAGATTGAATATGTCAGGGATTACCGTCTCGACTCTCTAAAGGTGATCGGCTCCGTCGGTGAACCTATCAACGAAGAGGCATGGCACTGGTATAACGACCACGTGGGTAACAAACGGTGTCCCTTGGTGGATACCTGGTGGCAGACAGAGACCGGAGGTATTGTGATATCGGCTATCCCCTTTGTCACGCCGACTAAACCTACCTATGCTTCACTGCCGCTTCCTGGGATTAAGCCGGTTTTGATGGATGAGCTGCGAAACGAGATCGAGGGCAACCAGCAAATCGGAAACCTTTGTATTGAATATCCCTGGCCGGGTATTGCAAGGAGCATCTGGGGAGATCATCAACGTTTTATCGATACCTACTTTAAGACATTTCCCGGTAAATATTTTTCAGGAGATGGCGCACTACGCGATGAGGTGGGCTATTACCGCATCACCGGGAGGGTAGACGATGTGATCATTGTTTCGGGACACAACCTGGGAACCGCGCCCATCGAAGATGTGATCAACGAACATCAGACGGTAGCAGAGAGTGCTATCGTGGGATATCCGCACGATATCAAGGGGAACGCCTTGTACGGTTTTGTAGTGCTTAAAGAAACCGGCTTATGGCGTGACCGGCAGAATCTTGCAAAAGAGATCAACCAACTGATTTCCGACCAGATCGGTGCCATTGCCAAGCTGGACAAGATACAGTTCGTAACGGGATTGCCAAAGACGCGCTCAGGGAAGATTATGCGGCGCATCCTACGTAAAATTGCCGAAGGAGAACAGTCCGACTTCGGAGATATCACAACCTTGGTCAATCCCGAAATCGTAGAGGAGATCAGTCGGGAAAGGGTATAACATACGGATACGGATATAGATTTTTTAAATATTTTGGTTTTGTCTCATTTCTTCATGCAATAAATTTAGTATCTTCACAGTTTTGAATAAAACTGATATTGGAAAATAATTGTATGAAGAAGTTTTTATTTGTTTGGATTGCACTTTTGATCGGGCTAAGTGCTTTGTATGCTACCCGGACAACTGTTTCCCTTGAACAGGGATGGAAATTTACCCGCAACGATGATCCCAAAGCATCGGAGGTTGTGTATGACGACAGCAATTGGCAGACCGTGCGCGTACCTCACGACTGGGCAATATACGGTCCTTTCAGCAAAGAAAATGATATTCACCGGATGGCGATTGTGCAGGATGGACAAACTACTGCCATCGAGCATTATGGCAGAACCGGTGGCCTGCCTTTCACAGGGGTGGGGTGGTACCGGAACACTTTTTCCATACCCGGCCATTCGGAAGGCAGGAGAGTGATTATCCAGTTCGATGGTGCCATGAGTAATGCGCGGGTATTTGTCAACGGGAAGGAGGCCGGCTACTGGCCCAACGGTTACAACACTTTTTATTTTGACATCACGGGCTTAGTGCATAATGACGGGCAGGATAACCTGCTGGCGGTCCGTCTGGAGAATTTCGAAGAGCAGTCGCGCTGGTATCCCGGGGCAGGGCTTTACCGTAACGTGCATATCATTACTACCAACGAAGCTTATATCCCCGTTTGGGGCACTTACGTGACCACACCCGAAGTAAACCAGAAATTTGCGCGGGTGAATGTGAAAACAAAAGTGGTCACTTCAGGAGAAGGAAATTACAGGCTGGTGACAGAAATTAATGATGCGTCGTCGCGTGTAGTCGCATCAGATGAAGCATTGTTGACCCCATATGATCTTGGTGAAATTTCCCGGGACCTGTTTGTCGAAGATCCGTTACTGTGGGATATCAGGCAGCCCAATATGTACCGGGTAGTTTCAAAATTATATAAAGATGGGATACTGATGGATGAGTATAGTACCCCGTTTGGTATCCGTACCATTGAAATTGTGGCTGACGAAGGATTTATCCTTAACGGCAGAAAAGTGAAGTTCCAGGGTGTTTGTCTTCATCACGACCTGGGCCCGCTGGGTGCTGCGGTGAATGAAGCGGCTATCCGTCGGCAGATACGAATTATGCAGGATATGGGAGTAAATGCCATCCGTACCTCTCACAATATGCCGGCTCCGGAGTACGTGCGTATTGCCGATGAGATGGGTATGATGCTGATGGTGGAAACTTTTGATGAATGGGCTATTCCCAAGGTGAAGAATGGATATAACCGTTATTTCAACGAATGGGCTGAAAAGGATATTGTGAATGTCATCCATCATTACCGCAACAATCCCAGCGTGGTGATGTGGTGCATCGGTAACGAAGTGGAAGAACAGAGCAATAAGCAGGGCGCCAGGGTAGCCCGTTTCCTGCAGGATATCTGCCACCGGGAAGACCCGACCCGTCCGGTGACCAATGGGATGGATCGTCCCGATCATGTATTCTCCAATCACATGGCGGCTATCATGGATGTGCCCGGGTTCAATTATCGTTCCTTCCGGTACCAGGAAGCCTATGAGCGATTGCCTCAGCAGTTGGTGCTGGGAAGTGAAACCACTTCTGCCCTGAGTTCCCGCGGAGTGTATAAGTTTCCGGTGGAGAGAAGGTCGATGGCTATGTATGACGATCATCAGGCTTCGTCATATGATGTGGAACATGCGGCATGGTCGAACCTGCCGGAAGACGATTTTATCCAGCACGACGACCTGCCCTACACAATGGGTGAATTTATATGGACCGGTTTTGATTATCTGGGAGAACCCACCCCTTATTACAGTGCATGGCCCAGCCACAGCTCATTGTTCGGAGCCGTGGATCTGGCTGGGATACCCAAGGACCGGTTTTATCTTTATCGCAGCCACTGGAATAAGGAAGAGGGGACATTGCATATCCTTCCGCACTGGAACTGGGAAGGACGGGAAGGCGAAGTGACGCCTGTTTTTGTGTACACTAATCACCCCTCGGCCGAATTGTTTATCAACGGAAAAAGTCAGGGAAAAAGAACCAAAGACCTCTCTGTACCGCTCGAAGGAAGCTATACAGAAGAGGCGCAAAAGAATTTTGCACGACAGAAACGGTATCGCCTGATGTGGATGGATACCCGGTATGAGCCGGGAACTGTGAAGGTAGTGGCATACGATGAGCATGGAAATGCCGTAGCTGAAAAGGAAATCCGTACTGCGGGGGAACCCCATGGATTAGTGCTTGAAGCAGATCGGACCCTCATCAATGCCGACGGTAAAGACCTGGCATTTATTACGGTATCAGTAGTAGATAAAGACGGTAATCCCTGTCCCAATGTAAACGAACTGGTCAGGTTCAACGTGAAAGGGGCGGGCAGTTACCGGGCCGGTGCCAATGGCGATCCCACGAGTCTCGATCTTTTCCACCTGCCGCAGATGTACCTCTTCAACGGCAAACTGGTAGCGGTCGTTGAATCGACGGAGAAGCCCGGTACAATTACGCTGGAAGCAACATCCAAAGGATTGAGGAAAGCGAGTATAAACATTCAGGCAAAATAAGCCCGTTTCGTACAGGCTCATAAAACGGTAGGGTTACGTGGTAATGCCGCGTAACCCTACTTTATTTTTTGACTATGATAGAAGCTATTTCCTGATAATATCAGTCAGTTTTATGGCCTGGAATGTCATATGGGCCACACTGCTTTCGTATATAATACCAATGGTCTCTTTGTCGATCATCGTCAGGCACGAATATCCCCATCCGTGATCCTCATCGAGCAGTAACTGATACTCTTCAGGAAAAGAGATGCCACCATCCAGGCTGGCTTTAATCGTTATCTTATTCCGTTCCTTGGTAGAATTTGGGTTGGAGAACAATAAGATATCCCTGTTCAGTACATTATCTTTGGCATCTACCTGTAAAAGGCTGGCCATACAGACTGGCTCCTGTAGCACTTTACGGGATGAAGGATGTTCCGTCCATGTCAATCCCAGGTCTCCGGTTGTTGAAACGGCACGGCTACCACCCCGGTTATCCCGCATATTCAGCATAAGTACTCCCGGAGCTGTTTCAGCTACTTGTGCTTCCGTCGTGTTCGAGCGTGCCGGGTTATGGATTTTCCATGTTTCACCGCTGTCTTTGCTATACATGATGCCGGCAAAGGGAACGGAAGTGGAGTCGATAAATTGTATCGGAAAGACCAGCGTCCCGTCCTGCATGGTGATACCTCTTCCGGGACCTTGTAGCAAAAGCCTCCATGACGGATCTTTCACCTGTTGTGTGATATTGATAGGATCAGACCAGGTTTTACCGTCATCAGTACTTTTTGTAAGCACAAGTTGTCCGGTTTCGTTTATATCCATTCCGGGTTGCGAGTTGTGCCATGCACGCCTGTTCCCCATGCCGTGTGTCCATAATGCAATGATCCAGATTGTGCCGCTTTTTGTATCCACTAATATCGCGGGATCGCCTACGCCATTCTGCGCTTTCGGTAATCCCCCATATTCGCCGAAGCTCAAAGGAATACGCATCTCCTCCCAGGATTGTCCCTTATCGGTACTTCTACTTAATCCTACGTCTACATATTCCTGCAGGTCAACACTGTTATTATAGCGGACATCATACACTGCCAGCAATGAGCCTTCATTGCTTGTGGCTAATCCCGGGATACGATAAGCAGCTGCGCCATCATCGCCGGCATGGCGAACCCCAATTCCCATGCGATGTGCTGCCGGTTTATCCTGCCTTGTTACAGGTGCATTCTTCCCGTCGAGTTTAGCCGAAACAAGATCTACCCCAACCGTAGAAAGAAGCGAAGTGCTCGGTTTCATCTGCAAGCTAATCCAGAAATAGTTTATACCCGGAAACAGCCTATATGCCGGTGTAAAAATCACTTCGTCGGACGGTGATTGCTGCTCGTTTACTTTAATGGAATACGATGGGATTGCCTCACGTGTCTTCCCCTGCGCGTTATGACTTGAAATATACTGTACCGGTGCGTAGTGGATATTTCCCAGCCGTTCCGGCGCTTCAGTACCCCCGTAATACAATTTTACAGATGCTATTTCGTCCAGGTTGGTATTTTCGGCAAACCTGAGTTTGATCTCATCCAGCGTTTTTGAATTTCGGGCATCTATCCGAACGTAAAACAATACATTATCCAACCTGTCTATTAAAACGGGAATTTGTGTTTGTTTTATATATATCGTATCTGTGGCCTGGATGGTGAAGATGAAACAGGCAAGCAGGAAACTTAAAATAATTCTTTTCATTATAAAATGTTTTACAGTATAAGTAATCATTTAACAAAGCTACTGTAAAATTTCTATGAGTAAAAATTATTTTTCCAGATACACCGTTTATTTCTTTTTTAACCAGAATCTTTCGATATCTTCGAGTGATTTACCGGCGGTTTCAGGCATTAGTTTCCATACGATAAGCATATAAGGGATGCACATGATTGCAAACAGAAAAAATGTGCCGGCGGGGGTAGCGTTTTCGAGCATCCAGGGGGTAAGCTGTCCGATAAGGTAAGTACCGACCCATAACGAAAATCCTGCGATAGACATGGCCAGTCCCCTTATCTTTGTAGGATACATCTCGGAGAGGAACACGAAGATCACCGCACTGATGGAACCTGCCGTGAAGAAAATATAAGCAAGGAAACATCCCAGTAAAAATATACTCGACATGCCTAATGATTCACCTGTCAGGAAATAAATACCGATAAGGATCAAAGAGAGGATCATGCCGGAAACGCCGATATAAACCAGTTTCTTCCGTCCTATCTTGTCTATGATCAAAAGGGCAAGTACCGTGGTTCCCATATTGACCAGACCGATCAATGACTGATAGAACAGGGAATCACCGCTTGAAAGCCCGCTTGTCTCGAAGATGGACGGACCATAGTACAACACGGCATTCACACCCATGAATTGTCCCAGGATGGCGATGGCACAACCGATCAGTACCGCACGGAAGATGCCCGGTGTGAGAAGTAGTTTCCAATCCGATTTTACATCCGATTCCAACATCTGTTTGGTCTCATTGATCTGGAAAGAGACTTCCGATGCTTTGGTGTAAATCTTAGAGAGTATTCCCGATGCGGTTTCGTCTTTCCCTTTCACGATCAACCAGCGGGGGCTTTCGGGAATGAAAAAGATAATAATAAAGAACATCATGGCCGGAATGGTTTCGACACCGAGCATTCCACGCCAGATCTCTGTCCCGAAGATTTGATGCAATATCGAGTTTGATGAGGTAAATCCTGCAGAGAAATTTAGCAGATAGTAATTTGCCAGGTAGGCGCCCAGAAAACCTACTGTGACCGCAAGCTGGTAGAGGGAAACCATTCTACCACGATGGGAAGCGGGGGAAATCTCCGAGATATAGAGCGGACAAACAATAGATACAATACCGATACCTATCCCTCCTACAATTCGCCAAATGACCAGTTGGTTAAAGTCGGGGGCAATGGCGCATCCCAATGCCGAGGTGGTAAATAATACCGCTGATAGTAGCATTGTCTTTTTACGCCCGAAATAATCACTCAAAGCTCCGGCAAAGAGAACCCCACTGATTGAGCCTATCAGTGCGCAACCGACATACCAACCGCTTTGGAGCGTTGTCAAACCAAACTGACTTGTCACCTGGGACACCGTTCCCGAAATCACGGCGGTATCATACCCGAAAAGGAAACCGCCTAATGCCGCTACAACGGAAAGAAAGATCACATAACTGCTAATATTCTCTGCTTTCTGCATCTTTAGTTATAAATTAATATTCTATGTATATTACACTGTTGTTTCTCTTGAACCCGGGCGGTCTTTCCCCCTTTATTACAGATTAAAATATTCCTTATACCGGTTGTATAGATTCCCGGCCTGGCTATAGGCCGACTGCGGACTCATAAAATGGGAAAACTCAAAGGTGATTGCCCTGTCGTAGCCACATCGTTTGGCTGCCTCCAGCTTCATCCGGAGTTTATCAAATTTGATGGGTAGAAACTTGATCGGCATGTCGCGGTCGAACGACTCGGCGTTTGTCCAGCATTGCATCCCGTATTTGTCGGCCAGCTTTTTATTTACAGTGAAAAAAGCGTCCAACTCATCGTAATCGATATGTCCGTCCTGGAATGCCACGGCATCTACCACCTCGTGAATCCCGGCAAATATCTCATCCCACTCTTTCTCATGTTGCTGCACAGATACCGCTTCCTCTTTGCTTAGAGCTTCCCCGCTTGCAGCAACTGCTTTTTTACCGTCGATCCAGGGTGAGATAAATGTGGGCAGTCCCCCGGATACATCTTTACATTGCTTGCCCATGGCGTAGAAAGCGCCGATTGCCCCTTTGGTGGCACGGCTTATTTCACCGCTCACATACCATCCTCCGAAACTTTTGTATTTTTCACCGTAGTTTTTCCACACTTCATCGATCACATACTTGTTGTCTTCAATTTCATGGGTCATGTCGCCCGTTGTCCAATAATGACCGGAGTCGTACAGGCCGAAATAGAACTTCATGCCGTATTTCTCTGCCAGGCGCAGGTACATATCCACCAGGTCGACCGACGGCATGAAACATCCTTTGTTCAATAAATATTCCGACGGGTAGGTAATGAATTTCCTGTATCCGGAGCGGATCATGATCACAGTGTCGATACCGATGGCTTTCATATACTGGAAGTCCAGGTCCCATTCCGCCTCTCCCCAGTTCTGATGGGGAATATCGTGGGATATCTCATCCAGGAATGTACCGGTTATTTGTATTCCGTTATTCCCGGGAACAATAAGTTGGCTTTTCAATTCATTGTCCTTGTATATGTTGGATCGATTATCATTTGCTGAGGACGACTTCCCTGCGCCCTCGCAGGCAGATAATGCGGGAATAGCCGCTACCGAAGCACCCGCAAGAGCCGCTTTTCTGATAAAGTCTCTTCTGTTGTTCTGCATCATTTTTCTGTTTAATAGTTATTGAATATTTATATGTTGGATAGTATTATATAATTTATCGGCAAAACGCAGAAATCCCAAATCGGTGAAATGGATACCGTCGACAGTGGCTTCTCCGTCATTACCGATCAGGTCATCATTTGCCAGATAATATACGTTTTTGTCTCCTTCGTGCTTGATCTTTTCATATTCTTTGCGCAACAACCTGTTCTTTTCCGTTATGGTTTCATAGATGTTTTTATCATAAAAAGAATGAGGAAAAATAACTGTCTCCACAAAAAGAATGGGTGTATCGGGATTGGCTTTGCGTATTATATCGAAAAAAGGTCTGGTCTTCTCTGTCAACTGTGTAGCATTGACATTGGGAATAAAATCGAGCACGAACAGGGATGCATCCCGGCGGGTTGACATCAATTCTGCAATCTCATAATCGAGCTGCCCGTTTCCGCTGAATCCCAGATTGATGACTTCTCTGTTTAGCCTACGGGAAAGGATATTGGTATATGACATTCCCGGTCTCGTGGCACATCCGCCCTGAGTGATGCTGGTTCCATAAACGAGAATAGGATGGGTGGTGTCAGGGTAGAGAAGTGCCGGTTTTTTAATATAAGCTGTAGAATCTATTCCTATCGAAAGAGAAGCCACTCCGTCATAAAGCGGGAGGAACATCATATATTCCCGTTCCTGTGGTGTCATGCCAGAAATAATATTTCGTTCAGTCACTTTTCCGGAAGGGAGTCCGGCTTTCACGGGTTGCCAGTGATCCTCTTCCCATGCATAGAGATCGACACCCTTGATCCCCGTTTCGGTCATATGATTCATTCGGTTGTCCCCTGTTACTTCCCATTTTGCAGAAATAGCCGTACTGTTTGTCCTGAAACGTATTGCCAGTCCCGATGTGTTTTTTCCCAGGGTCCATACCGGGGGACGGCATATATCTTTCAGGCGTGCCGGGAGACGCTCGTACCTGGTTTCGGTCTCGTCCGACGTTTTTCCGATCAACGGGAATTGGTCCGCGTCATAATACACTTTTTGTGCAGGGAGCTGTAAAGCAAGAATACATAAAACAGATGCTAAGAATAGATTTGCTTTTTTCATTTCTCGTTTCTTAATAAATTACTTCCGGACTGCTTTTTAGCTGTTGATTACTTTATGTTTTGCCAGTTCTTCATACAATATCAGGGAATCAGGATGACCGGCGAAAGGCAAACTTCCCGGTTTATTCAATAATCCCGTATATTGGTAGATGAATATCTTTTCCACAAACGGTGAAACGGCTTCCAGTTGCCGGATAACCCTTTCAGCCGGAGCAGGCAGCAATGCGCTTTGGTATACTGTTCCTTCAAACCGGAACACCTCTACATCGGCCCATAGGCGGGATCTGGACGCTTTCTTATGAAGCCGGTGCAATTGCTCGAAATATCCTGCACTTTCGTCCACTCTGGTCTTTTCCACTCCGATTTCATCCTGATAAGCGATATAATCGACATTCAGCGACTCTAACTGACGTGCGTATTTGTCATCGGCCTTTACGTTCCTTGTGCCGTAAGGTGCGATCAGTGTTTTTGTGCCGGGAGTCAGTTTTGCCGCTTCGGCAGAAGATGCGTTTACATAATTGATAAAGAAATCTTCGTAATGTCCCGATATTCCCGTTTCATTCGGAAAATACCATCCGTAGAAGCTTTTATGATGCGCGTATTTTTCAGCGATCTCGTTCATGGCTGTCAACCGTAATTTATTGATTCCGGGATCTGTCATCAGAAAATAAGGATTCGTCCAGTCGCCAAAAAAATCGTTGCTGATGAAAAACTTTATTCCGTATTTGTCAGCGGCGTTCAATATAGTCTCGAGCGGGTCTTCACAACCCATTTCGTGTTGAGGAAGTAATACGGAAGGATAAAACGTTTTATCATATATGGCTACGTTGAGCAATACCAGATAGCGGATACCGCTGTCGGCAATTTCTTTTACCTTTGCATCCCATTGTGCTGCGGAGAATGTTTTCAGGGTCTCATTCCAGTATTTTCCTTCAGCAAGATTATGGTGCTGGAATTCAAACCAGGATCCTTCAATGGGTTTTATTTTTTCCGAATTGTGTCGGATAGCGGCCTGGATTTCATGAGAAACACTTCCTGCAATCAGTACTGTTCCTCCAAATCGTAAAAAATCGCGTCGTTTCATTGAGTAAATGTAATTTCTTTTATGGAAATAACTCCGCTTTCACGCATGTCTTTTTCTACATTATATAATATCCTTTTATATCTACATCTTTTTCAAAAGGATTTAGCAAGCTGTCAATCAACACTGCGGCTTCTGCACGGGTGAGTTGTTTATTCGGTTCATATCCGGGCAAGTCAAACCTTGTAAATATCTCTTTGGCAATAGATAGTATGTCTCTGTCGTAAGAAAGTTTTTCTTTATCGCCAATTGTGATGATCAATTCAAGCATATCATTCAGTACGACGGGAGTAGCCAGGTCGGAAATTTCGATATAAGGGTATATCTCTTTCATACCGCCGAGTTCAGACCATAAAACCGGATCATCCGCTCTGAACCAGGTTTCGTTTGACCAGCCTTCGTTTTTCCCGATACCCTGTAAAATACCGGTAGTTCCAATACGTTGTAAAGGCAGGAAAAGCGGATGCTCTTTTTCCACATCGAGATATGGCAAAAGGTAACCCCCTTGTGACAGGAGTACTTGTTGGACGTCGCGCACGGGTACTTTATCTATATCTGTCCCGCTTTTCACGCTTAGTGCCGCCAATACTCCCGCGGCCTGGCCTATTTGTAATACAACCGGCTGTAAACGGGTCGTACCATTGACGATATTGGAAACAGAAATAGATTTTTCAGCTACGATAAGTCCCTTTACATCCTGGGGTATCATCACACCCAGCGGAAGTCCGTATGAAGGAATAGAGTGAAAGTAGAGATGAGGGAGTGTTTCTTTTTCAGGATACCTTCCGTGGTGATGATCTACCGGATAATCTCCCACTGCAATACTGGTGCGATATAACTTTTCTGCCTGTGTATGGGGATCCACGATATGATTAAGCGTGAAGCGAACCAAACCGTGAATACGTAATGATTCACGATGGTAGGGAATCAACGGCATTTTGTCCGAAGTGGGAAATTCATCGTCTGCCAGTCCCAGCGTATTCATTCCCAATTCTTTTTGAATGAAATAAACGAAACGAAGCGTATGTTTTTTTGCTTTTTCCAGGGCTTCCTCGCGTTCCTTTTCACTTTTACCGATTAAGTTCACGTAATAATCGTTGCCCTCAATAGGCCAGTTGATCATATACTTGTTATTCGGTAGTTTGCCATAGAGCATCATTTGTTCTTTCGACCATAATACGTTTTTCGGGTCGGGGTTACTGCAGGACGGATTATCGCACGGGCAGGCAAACCAGCCTGGATCGTAATCTTCAGGTATAGGGATCGTCACATCTTTGCCGTAATCTTTCAGAATAGCCACATAGGTTAAATCCTGTATCACATCATTGGCTGTTTCCGGTGCGATCTCTTCTTTTGTTACTTCACGGCTTTCCATTCCCACATCGTACTTTACACCGCATTGGAACGCAACATCGCCTAATTCGGTAGCATCGATAACGATTCTCGGATAAAGCATAATTGTTTTCTCCGGTGTTTCAATGGTTACAATCCACTTCTCTTTTTCCTTTATAATTGATTTTAACCTGCTTTTGAAATGGATCTTTAAATCCTTTTCCTTCGCTACGATCTGTTGCAGGATTTTATTTCCAGCCGATGGCTCGAACAGCACATTGCTTACCCATCCGGTTTTCAGCGCTTCGGCGCTACCGTAATAATTTATCAGTGAATCTTTCAGTTCTCCCCAGAAACCGCCCGGCAGACGATAATTTCCGTCTACTGCGCTTACACCGGCGCTTGTAAGCATTCCGCCCAACCATTCCGATTCTTCTATAATCATCGTTTGTACTCCCATTCGTGCCGAAGCTATTCCTGCACTGACACCGCTGGTTCCTCCTCCAATGATAAGTACATCGGGGAATGGTGTGTTGTCTTTACAGCTTTGTGAAGTAAAGACTATTGAGAGGAGAATGAAGAGTTGAAAGGATATTTTTAGTATGCACATAGATTGAATCTTTTTCTAATGGGCTGGATCATTATTCCGGCCATTTCGTCTCTATTCCCTGACGTTCAATTTCTTTCTGAAAATCGGACAGAAGGTTCTTGTCCGCTCTGACGGCGCGAAACGGCACCTTTTTCCTGCCGGCAAAGGCGATCAGGCATCCCACTGCTTCACCGATGCTCCATTCCACCGGATGCAAACGGTAACAGCCGTTAGTAATGTGGGTTGTTCCTATATTTTTATTGGCAGGAAGGAGATTGTTTATTCTTTTCGGAAGAAGCGATCCCAACGGTATCTGAAAAGGGAGTGAAGAGAAATCGACATAGTTATTGCCGCGCGAACTGGGATGAAGATCGATATGATAATAGCCTATTCCTATACTATCATAGAAATCCGCAGCACGCTTACCTGCAATATTGCCGGCAACCTGTTTTCGGTTTTCTGCCCCCACATGTTCTTCAAGCACAGTGAATTCAGCTTTGATTCTTCTGGCTTCTCTAATGTAAGGATATTTAGCCATTCCATCTTCTGTACCCATAATATCGCCACGTAGCCTCAATCCGCGCCAGCCGACACCTCCATCCGCACGGGGAGCCTCTGTCTGAAGCCAATAAAAGAGTGAGTGGCTCAATTGCTTGGCCTTGTCGATATTTTTTTGAAACTCTTTTTCAGGAACATCAATCAGATTACCGGGAAAGAAATCATTTTGGGGCCAGTTTACAATTGTGATATCGCCATCATAGGTACCTTCAATAAAATTCTTTCGATTGATAATTCGCCTGTAATTCCACAGATTGAGTACACTTTCCAGATCTTTACCTGTAGGATCGAATCCCAGTTTTTTTGGTACTAACGTTTTCGGATCAGAATAGGATAAATCCAATAATCGTCCTGACCAGGGTGGCGTCATCTCCGGGACGTAATTTTTCCAGAAATCATATTCTTTAGGGGGATCCTGCACATTGTCTTTTCCGGGTTGATAGTCCATAGCAAAACAGACTGTGAAAGCCTGATTATTCATCGGATCTGCTTTTTCCGGAGCATGCAGTTCCCCTGTATCGTGTTTCGATTCAGTACCGGTAACATATTCAGTGCCTGTTAACGGAAGCAAATCGCCACACTCTGTCGCATCTACAAAGGAGTTGCCTGTGAGGATTATCTTGTCGCCTGAATAAAGGTGTATTACTTCTACATTCGTAACCCGGTCATCCTCTACGCCGGCGCTCTTTGCTTTATAATTGAACAGTAGCTGCAGTTTTCCGGTGCTCAGGTAAGGTGAAAGCATATCTGTCAATACCGATACGGCCACTCTCGGTTCATGACACAATCTGGAAACGCTTCCATCACCGGGATTGAGATGTTCCCGGGTACGGGCAGATTCTATTAACGGATAGTTACGACGATAGTAATCCCGTACCCTGTTTCTGAAGTCGCGATACGACTGCGGTGCACCGTGCGTCTCTATCCATTGATGTTCATCGGGGGGAACACCCTGTTGGGATACCTGACCGCCGATCCAGTCGGTCTCCTCAGTCATGATCACGCTTAGTCCGTTACGACAGCTGGCAAGAGCTGCTGCACAACCACCCATCCCTGCTCCGATAATGATAACATCTGCATGCATTTCAGATGCCCCGGAATTCTTATCTTTTTTATCGCCCCGTTTCTCAGATGTCACAAAACCATGACTTCCCTGTAGGGCAACAGAACCTCCCAAGAGAGAAGCGTAAGTGATAAAATTTCTTCTATCCATAATACAGTTTATTTTCTATTTACTTAATAATCAGTTCTTCCTGCGTTAGAACATGTAATTCCTGTGACAGATAATTATCTTGTCACAATAGAGGTATCGGCATTTTCAAAGAGACTTTATAGTATCTCTTCCGCAACCTGATTGAAATATTCAATTGATTGTTTTATCTGGGGCAGGTTGTTCTCCCAGTCCGCTTCATATTCGATCGTGAAATAGCCTTTGAATTTTTGTTTTTTCAATTCTTTCATCATTCCTTTCACGTCGAGGATGCCTTGTCCCCATACCACATCTTCGAGGCTTTGTTCTTTTCCCTGCGGTGCAATGTCTTTGAAATGTAATGCGATGATCTTTCCCTTGAGTTGCCGTATGGAAGAAATAGGATCCAATCCCATCCTTTTATAATGCCCCACGTCCACGCAAGCTCCTAATAAACCGTCCCTACCCCCGATACTACCAAGCAATACCTCCGGACTCCAGTAAGAGTTTTCACTTGGATGATTATGAACAGCCACTTTTATGTTATGTTTTTTAGCCAGCTCTTCCACAACCTCCCAATCTTCACGGGCCGGTTCAGCGCTGATAAATTCCATTTCCATATTTTTTGCGAATGAAAAAATAGAGTCCCATTCCTCTCTTTGGGCAGTCCATACGCCCGAAGAAATGATTTTGACACGCTTTGACGCGGCCAGAACTCTCAGCCTTTCCTGATCTCTCATACTTAAATCATAGCCGAAAACAAGATCTCCGAATCCTTCCCCCATCTTTTGCCCGGGATAGATCTCGATAAAACGGAGCCCCAATTCTTCTGTTTTATCCAGTGATTCCGCTACTGTAAACAGATGAAAAGTATAGGATTGCATGGATAAATGCCATCCTTGTTTTTCCACTTTTGTTTTCGTATTGTCTTGGGTACAACCGGTACTTACTATAATGCAGAATAATGCAATCAGTACTGTTTTTATTGTTTTCATATTATTGGGTAATTTATTTGCAATGTTAATTCTTTTAATGATTTAGTATTCTCATGCCTTTTCAAGTCCTTGTTCCATATTACTCTTATTGCAAGGTACAGACAAATATATTATGTCTATTATTCCTTTCGCAATTTACACCCTTTCCTCCGTTTAAAGAGAGGGAAAGGGTATAAAAGTTATTTCGGCATATCCGGCAAGGTGAACCCGTTTTCATAGGTATGCCTGATCCATTCATTTGCCATTTCGGAGGCGTTGAACTCCGCAAACCTTCTGTCGAATTTCGGATCCCCGTCAATCACCGCATATTCATCATGTGTAACGATGCTGATCTTATCGGTCGGGGATATGTTGGTAAATTGCATATTCTCCCCGTCCCACTGCAGTTCGCGGTGCAGTCCCTGCAAACCGGAAAGGCGTACGGCCAATACCCCCATTACCACCATTTCATTGAAAGGTCCGGAAAAGCGAAAATTCGACGAAGCTTCGGTCCTGTTTTCCGGAGACTCCTTACATGCCCTGATCCAGTCCTGTTCATGTGCGTTGGTATCCCAGATATTGCCATTTCCTCCTTTGATGCGGGGTATCGTAGGCTCGGGCTGTTTGAAATCTGCCATCCTGGATGTGGGAAGTAATGTAGGATTCATCCCGTAGCAGCCGGTCATGATTTTCCCTTTGGTGCCTACCAGTATGATACCTCCATTGGAGTCACCCATCATTTCCCCGTCTTTCAGTTCCTGCGGTCTGTCCGGGAGTAATCCGCCATCGTACCAGTGTACCGTCAGTTTCGGCATATTGACGTTTCCCTTTGCCGGACGTGCCGGGAATTTGCAGGTTACTTTCTGTGCCTGGGGTGGGGAATAGAGATTTGCCAATGTCGAACTGGCCGAGACACTTACCGGATACTTCAGGTCCAATGCCCAGTATAGCGGATCCATAATATGGCATGCCATGTCGCCCAATGCACCTGTCCCAAAGTCCCAGAATCCGCGCCAGTTCCAGGGAGTATATGCGGGATCATAAGGGCGTTTTTTTGCAGGGCCGATAAACAGATTCCAGTCCAGCGTGGAGGGAACGGGCATGCCTCCTTTGGGTTCACCCAACCCCTGTGGCCAGATGGGACGGTCTGTCCAGCAATGCGCTTCGTATACATCGCCGATCACGCCCGATTGTACCCACTCGGCTATCTGCCGGCACCAGTCGAACGAATTTCCCTGATTTCCCATTTGTGTTGCCACCTTGTATTTTTCGGTGAGTCTGGTAAGCAATCTGGATTCATAGACGGAATGAGTCAATGGTTTCTGGACATAAGTATGTTTTCCCAGGGTAATGGCATGGGCGGCTACCCCGGCATGGGTATGGTCGGGGGTTGCCACCATAATAGCGTCGATGGATTTACCCATCTGGTCGAACATGGCTCTCCAGTCCTTAAACTGTTTGGCTTTAGGATAATCGTTGAAAGTTTTGGCGGCATATTTCCAGTCGACATCGCAAAGCGCAACGATATTCTCTGTTTTCATGTTCGCCAGGTTGCGACGTCCCATTCCTCCCACCCCGATACCGGCGATATTCAGTTTGTCGCTTGGAGAAGTATATCCCCTTACTTTCCCAAGTACCGTATTGGGAACTATGGTAAGACCGGCGGCTCCCATGGCCGCGGTCTTTAAGAACTTTCTGCGTGAATAAGTTGTCATAATAAATTTATTTATAATTATCATTTTGAGTCAATACTCCGTTTGAACGGTCTATTTCCGCTTGAGGTATCGGGAATGGCCAGCTTTTTTCGGAGGCTTCGCTTCCTTTTCCTGCATATTGATATTTAGAAGAAAATGCCTGCATTGTTGTGACATAATCTCCCCAACGGATTAAATCATACAATCGTAATCCTTCCAAAGCAAATTCAGCTCTACGTTCATCTTTAATGACCTGTTCTAAATCGTCACTTGCTTTTATGGCATATTCAGTTAAAAATGTTGATGCATCAATATCCTCCAATGTTTCTTCAAATTTTCTTTGGAATGCAAAACTATCTTTTTTGGAAGTGGAGACATAGGCTCTATATTTAACCATATTAATATATGTGGCAACTTCTTCTTTGCTCCCGGCTGTTTTCAAGACTGCCTCCGCATAGATCAACAGTGTTTCGGCATATCTTATCCAGTAGGGAGCCCATTTGCTTCGCTGTAGATTACCATCTTCCCTGTAATCATACGGGACAAATGCTTTGCGACTTTGTTGCAGACTGAAATTATAATATCCTTTGTAATTATGGACTTCTTCTTCCCCACCTCTTTTGAAAATATCTCCATCGCTGATAATAGTAAATAATTTTCTTGGATCTCTCTCATCATAAAACTCAGCCAGGTCAGAAGTGGGAACATTTCCTCCCCATCCTCCAACATTATTTCTACCAACGTTCATAATGGCATAAGAGTCTGTAAGGTATCCTGTCTCCGGCACATATTTGCTCAAGCAGGTAAATATGCATTCCGGCGAAGAAAGTCCTTTATCATAGTCTCCTCCGTATAGATCCTGAAAATCAGGAGTCAGCGATAGCCCTCCTTGCATTATTACTGCAGATGCTGCATTTTTTGCTATTTCGTATTCTTCCTGGGCATTTCCCTGCATTTTGTTTTGTTCCATTAATCCCGCAAAAAATAACGCGATACGTCCTTTAAAGGTATATGCTGCATCTTTTGAGACTCTGCCCAACTCGGTTGACAGATTCATCTCTTTTTTCCAGGGCAGGTTCGGATCATTGATGGCATCATCGAGGTCCTTATATAATTGGGTTCTCATTTCTTCCAGTGATGCTTTCTCAAGCCTTGTATCCGGCAATTGAATTTCGCTAAGCAAAGGAACACCTCCAAACGTATTGACCAAATCGAAATAGTACCATGCGCGAAGAAATTTCATTTCTGAAATATATCTCGACACGGTTTCCTTACTGACCGGTTGTCCGCCACTCGTTAAAGACAGATCTTCCTTGCTTAATTGTTCTATACCGACATTACAACGCCCAATTCCTGTATAACGATGGGTCCATGCTTCTTGCAACAAGGGATTACTGGAAAGAGGATATCCTTTACCCAATTCTGTGGTTTGGGGACGGTCACCGGCATCCGATCCACCTCCGTCGGCATCATCCACACTTTCACTGCCAATAGCTACTCTGTTGATAGAGTAGGCAAAACCATCGTGTAAAGGTTGATAGCACGATGTTACAAGTTTGAAAGCGGCATCATCTGTTTTCATGTAGGCAGATTCATCCAGTCTACCCTTAGGATTTCTTTCAAGAAAAGAGTCACTACATGAGAATAATACAGAGATACTCCATATGAATAATATATAATATCTTTTCATTGTATCTTGATTTTTACGAATTATTAGAAAGTCATGTTTATCCCCATCATATAAGTGGCTGATTGTGGGTAATAACCGTCATCAACCCCATTGTTAAGAGGATTGCTATTGCCAATTTCAGGATCCAGCCCCGTGTATTTGGTGAAAGTCAATAAATTATATGCCCCTACCCATACTCTTATACCCGAGATATTGTAATGAGTCAATATATTTTGCGGCAATGAATATCCGAGTTGGATATTTTTCAACCTCAAATAAGAACCATCCTCTACCAACCAGTCGGAAACCTGAAGATTGTTCGTGTTGTCGGCATTTATTTGAAATTGTTCATTGGTAGGATTTGTGGGAGACCAGGCTTTCTCCATCAGGTCTTTGGGGGCATTATACCATCCGACTCCTGAGTACATATCAATTTTCTTGGCATTCATGATTTTATTCCCATAAGTCCCCTGGAATAAAAGTTGAAGGTCAAAGCCTTTATAATCGGCGGCAAGATTAAATCCAAAGCTCATTTTTGGAAACGGATTGCCGATATTTGTCCTGTCATTTGCATTGATAACACCATCTCCGTTTATATCTAAAAACTTGAGATCACCAGGACGCGCGGTGGGTTGGATAAGCCCTCCCTCTTTGTTTTTATAAGCATTCACTTCGTCCTGGCTTTGGAAAATACCATCGGTTTTTAATCCATAGAAATAACCTATAGGTTTCCCTTCTTCGGTTTTGGTCGTGGTAACTGTTATCCAGCCACCACCATAGAGAGGCTCTCCACCACCCAGGCTTGTTACTTTATTGCTGAAAGTGAATAGGTTTGCGCCAATGGAATAGTTGAAATCTTCAAGTGAGTTCCTGTATTTTACATCTATTTCCCATCCTTTGTTTAAAATACTTCCGGCATTTACCCAGGGATTATTGGGAAACCCTAAATAGGAAGGAAGCGGTACTTTCAAAAGCATATCTTTCGTTCTCTTTTGAAAATAGTCAATATTCAGGTTTAATGTATTTTTGAAAAATCCCAGATCAACACCGATATCGAACTGTTCTGTTGTTTCCCATTTTACATTTGGATTGCCCATCAGGTTATTGCCACCCATTAACTGGGAGTTGAAATTGCTGCCAAACAGATAGTACCCCCAATTCCCGGTGAAAGCCGACTGATAAGCGCCCCCTCTGTTACTAGCATCATTTATGTCGTAGATAGCCTGATTACCTATTTGTCCCCAGCTTACACGTAATTTTCCGTTTGAAAGGTATTTTGAATTACTCAGGAAGTCTTCTTCAGAAAAATTCCAGCCTGCCGAAAAAGAGGGAAAAGTTCCCCATTTATATCCCGGGCCGAAATTGGACGAACCGTCTCTACGGATGTTGGCAGTGAATAAATACCTGTTTTTATATGAATAGAAGATACGTGTAAACAATGATTGTAATGCGGACTCCGATTTCCAGCCGCTTGCGCCCGGATTTTTTGAAGCAGCATCCAATATCCTCTGGTCTTCACTGTTGCTTACCAGTCCCTGGCGAGAAGCAGAAGTCGCTTCTGATATTGTTTCTTCGGCGGAAGTTCCGATCATGGCTAATAAATTATGATCGCCAAAGGTCTTGTTAAATGTGAGCGTATTTTCCCAAACCCAGTAATCGGAATTTGAATAATATTTGCTTACGGTAGCATCATTGCTAAACTGGTCTCCGTCTAAATAATATTTTGGATTAAAGCCATCCGATCCTCCTCTGTATAAATCGACACCAAAATTTGTTCTGAACTTCAGCCATGATGTTATGTCTGCATCGAAATTTAATCCTCCTTTTAGTGACAGATCATTCCAGACATTATCCTTCCGGATATCTGTTTGAGCAACAGGATTTTCTTTGTTGGTCAGTAGAATAGGTGAGTACCAGGAATAACGGTCATTAGGATCAACCTGATCCATAAAAAAACCTGATTCCAGAAAATCGGGAATATCTTTTAGGTCTTTTCTGTATACTGGAGATATAGGGTCAGCCGTGAAAGCAATAAAGGATGTGTTGAATCCGGGAGAATTCTCTACTACATTTCGTCTTGACTGTTTTATTACACCTACATTTCCAGACATTTTTAACCATTTATACAATTGATGGTCAATATTTGTCAGCCATGATACTCTGTCGAAGTCAGATCCGTTTATGATGCCGTCTTGCTTCATATACCCCAGGTTAGTATGATATGCTAATCCGTTTGCGCTTCCGGAGAGGGATACATCATAGTTTTGGACAGGAGCATTTTTATGGTTGATCTCTTTCCACCAGTTTGTTCCTTCTTCACTGCCCGTATTCTCCTTTAGAAACTGTAATATCTGATTTTTCTGATTCTCAGTATAAAAAGCTGCATTTCCCGCATTTGTATTAGCCAGATTCTTATAGTCAATAAATTCGGATGCCCCCATCACTTCATAAATTTTGATCGGGTTTTGTATCCCGTAATAGGCATCAAAAGTTACTCTGGTTTTGTTTTCCTGACCGCTTCCTCTAATCGTGGATATAATGATCACTCCATTGGCAGCCCTTGATCCGTATATGGCGGTTGCCGATGCATCTTTCAGAATTTCCATTGAAGCAATGTTGTTGGGATTGAGCCATCCTATATCCGTTTGAGGTAATCCATCTACAATATAGAGAGGATTATTGTTATTGACGGTGCCAATTCCACGGATCCTGACTGTGGGAGGTGTTCCGGGGCTTCCTCCGGTGGAGGTGATAGTGACTCCTGCGGTTTTTCCCTGTAATGCATCTGCTACACTTCTGACAGGTAAGTTCTTTAGTTCTTCGCCTGATACCTGACTTAAAGCACCAGTCAGATCACTTTTTTTCATTGTACCATAACCTACAACCACTACTTCTTCCAGTAATTCGGTATCTTCCTCCATTATTACCTCAATAGATGTTCTTCCAACCAGTTCAACAACCTGCGGATGCATACCCACATAGGAAATTTCCAATGTGGCATTGGATGGTACGTTTAAAAGAGTGAATTTACCCTCTATATCAGTAATTGTGCCGATGGTTGTTCCCCGTACCTGTACGGTTACTCCGATCAGGGGTTCACTTTTAGTGTCCGTAACAGTACCTTGTACAGTAATGTTCTGGGCAAATATACATAAGGAAAATGTCCACAGCAAGGCGAACAAAAATCCTTTCCATAGTTTCACAATCTTTCTTTTCATCTCATTTTGTGTTTGTTTAGGTGATTGATAAGTCTATTTCCGGGTAAAGTATATTCTTTCCCCGGAAAACAGTAATTAGGCAATTCTTGAGTAGTTCAATTGCATAAGGCATTTTGAGTCGCCTTCGCTCCTCAATTTCCAGTTCTCGCAATGGCAGAAGACAAACTTGTTTGTCTTCTGCCCGTATTGCTTAATGAAAACGTTCAATAGACTATGTACAGTTAGTATCCCTCATTTTGTGTGAGATTTGGGTTGCGGTCTATTTCCACTTGCGGAATCGGCCACAGATTAAATTTCTTATCCCAGAATCTGTTCCTGTCACGGACTTTGAGTTTATCCTTATATGAGTCATATGTGGCTATATTATTCAAATCATGACGTTCAGACTTTTTGAAATCCGGAATATCGGTGCTTGTCATACCTTCATAACGAATGGTTGGAATCGGAAGACCATAGCTGGGTTGTCCATTTTCAAGGTCTCCTATATCCCATCTTCTCATATCTACCTGATGTAATCCTTCAAGAGCGAATTCCACTTTTCTTTCATTACGGACAAGCTGCCTCATTCTGTTTTGATTTCCAATCCTGTCTTCCGAAACATTGGGCATACCTGCACGATTTCTTACCTGATTGATCGCATTATAGACCGATTCATCCAATTCATTTAATTCTATTTTCGCTTCTGCATATGTCAGGAGAACTTCGGCATAACGCATGACAGGTACATTACATGATTGGGCGCTTATGTTTTCTGCCACTTCATTACTGAATTTTGCCCAAATATAGCCTGAGCCTGCGTTGCAGAAACTCGCCCATGCCGCCGCACTGTTAATGTCTGCGTTATTTTGTAAAGTCCATTGGCCGGAAGAAAAATCATAGAACGGTGTTTCGATGTCATAAGCGTTTAAGATATGGCGTATAACTGATCCATTATTTACGGTGACCGTATCACCGTGCATCCATAGTGTCGAATGGAAACGCGGATCTCTGTTTCTCTGCGGATAGTTGGGGTCATAAAGTGGAGATTCGTCTATCCGCTTTCCATCTATGCACTCAAACATATCAGCCAATAGCATGGAGGGATGCCTCCCTGTCTGACCTGTGTTTCTGGATACCTGTCCAAAAGCAATCACATGGATTTTTTGTGTTCCCTGCTTAGTATACATTAACTCGAACAGCATTTCGTTACGTACATCTGCTTGGGTTTGCCCTGTTATATTAAATAAGTCATCAAAAGAACCGGCCAGCTCTCTTTGTCCGATTACCTGTGCGGCTGCTTCAGCTGAGATACGGAAATATTCAGTCCCTTGATTTGCATAGTCCAGACTACCTCCCAACAGGGCTGCACGTGCCTTTAACCCATAAGCGAAAGCTTTATCTACCCTTCCCCTTTCTGTAGCCGTCCAGGGTAAATGTGTAACTGATTCGTCTATCTCTTTTAAGATAAAATCAAGAATTTCCGTTTTCGATGTTCTGGCATCTTTGTATTGATCGATAGTGACAGGAGAAGTAAAAAACGGAACATCCCCGTATGTGGCGATCAGGTTATAATAGGCAAAAGCCCTTAAAACCCTTACTTCCGAAATATATTGAAGAGCTTTACCTCCTATGTCGTCTATATATTCACTGGAACCATAGATGACCGAATTGGCCCTGGCGACCAAAACATATAACATACTCCAGAAGGATTGGACAGACGCATTATCGGGATTGAGTGCACCTCCTGCACCAATAGTGGTATTCTCTGCCCGCTCCATACCTAATCCTGTGAAATGATCCAGATATACGCTAAACGGGACGTTGTATCCAAGATCCATGTATAAACAATTGTATACACCGGAAGTCCCATTCAGAATTGCTGCTTCTGACTTGTAGAAACCGGAAGATGAATAGTCTGATGACTCTCTTTCCAGAAAATCGGAACAAGACACCAATGTTCCTGCTAAAAGCACACCTGATATTATATAAGATAAAAACTTTTTCATACGATTATTTTATTTTTTAAAAACGAAGATCGATACCAAAAGTGAAAGTCTGCATTACAGGATAAAAACTTCCATTATTTACGTAGTTTTCCGGATCATACCCTTTGTAAGCGCTGCTGAGTGTGAATAGATTTTGTCCATTGATATAAAAACGGAGGCTCTCTATCTTTAGATTATCTAATGTATTTTTAGGTAAGCTATAGCCGAGAACTACATTTTTTAATCGCATATAGGCTCCACTTTTTATCCAGAAGTCAGAGACAATATTGTTCGGATTACTTCCAGAACCGTCAATTAAAAGAAGTGGAAACTCTGCATCTCTATTATCCGGTGTCCATGTATCCAACTGATTCTTGAAGATAGTGCGTCCTACGTAGAAAGGACGGGCTCCCGCACCGGTATATAAAATATCCTTCTTGCCCACACCCTGGAAGAAAACAGAAAAATCAAAACCTTTCCATTCAGCTCCCATGTTTACACTGAATTCGTATCGGGGATATGGATTCCCGATGACAGCCCGGTCCTCATCTGTGATCTCACCGTCGGGTACTCCGTCGGGTCCGCTGATATCTTTGTATTTTATATATCCCGGCTTTACATTTTCTTTATTGCCTCCATAAACGGGTGAGTTATCTATTTCTTCCTGGCTCTGGAAATATCCGTCTGAAACATAACCATACCACGAGTTAAGAGGTAATCCTTCTTTTGTAATTTGAGTACCGATATATTCATTACCATAAAGATTGGTAACTTTATTTTTTACATCTGAAAGATTACCTGTGACATAATAATTTACATTGCCTTTTCTCTCTCTCCAGGTGAGAGACAGATCCCAGCCGTTATTTCTCATAGAGCCTGCATTTTCCCATGGAGAAGATAATCCTACATACAAAGGAATGGGAAATTGCTGCAACATATTATTTATATTGCGTATGTAATAATCAAAACTGAAACTTAATCGGGAATTCAGGATATCTCCATCCAATCCAAAATTCAATTGAGTGGATTTCTCCCAGGATATCTTTTCATTGGCAACCTGGGTTTGAGCTACGCCGGTTCCCAGAACCTTATCGAACCAATATCCGTAGCCGGAACTGATGGAGGCAGCATAAGGAAAATATACCGGATTATTGTTAAGTATAATATCCTGGTTGCCCAATGTTCCGTAAGAAGCTCTGATTTTTAGATTGTTTATGCTCTTTTTTATAGGTTCAAAGAAGGATTCTTCGGAAATCCTCCATCCTCCCGATATTGAAGGGAAAAAGCCCCACCGATAGTTTTTCATAAAACGGGAGGAAGCATCCCATCTTCCATTTAACTCAAGAAGATATTTATCTGCAAAAATATAGTTTGCACGTGCAAAGTAGGACAACATAGCCCATTCCAAACGCCCGCCGGAATTTGTGGCTGTCGAAATATCCCCGTTGTTCAATTCCTCGAAACCTTCAAATTCATATCCTTTCCGGCTCGCACCGAAACTACGGATCAATCGTTCTTCAGTTTGCATACCTCCCAGCAGTTTGAAATAATTTTGGGATATTGTCTTTTCATAAGACGCCTGTAGGTTGAATTGATTGGTTATAGTCTGACTCCAACCCTCGTACTTTTGGGTTCCGGTAGCAGGATAGGATGTCCTGAAAACTCCATTTTCATATGTATCGTATGGTTTAATGAAATAATCCGATTTGTATTCTACTTTCCGGCTGCTATAACTACCCAATACTTCAAATCCTTTAAAGGGATTTATGGCCATAAACCCTTTTACACCTAACTCAGGCGTTACGCCGGTATGTACTCCGCCAGCTTTCGATACCGCGATCGGATTATCTCCGTTCTGTCCGAATCCCCATGTACCATCATTATTTTGACCAGAAAATACCGGGGTAAATGTCAATGCTTTGTTGATAGTTGATTCCGGTTCTTCCATGCTGGGACGTGTGACGTCGGATTGCCGGATGTTGATATCAATGCCGACTTTCATCCATTCAGTAACTTGAGCGTCCGTATTTAAACGCAGGGTCATGCGCGAATAATCATTATTGGAAATAAGCCCTTCCTGATAATAATAGCCGGCATTCGCAAAAACACGGAATGTTTCTGATCCTCCACTTAAACTTACGGAATGGTTGTGAGCCAACGTCTGATTTTTGAGTACCTTTTCACGCCAGTTTGTGTCGTAGTAGTTGAGATTATCTGCTCCTTGGGTTTTGTAGATATTAATGATCTCCTGAGAATATTGTGGATCCATATCAGCGTTTGCCCGGGCTGTATTCACTGCCTCCATATATTCAATTGCATTCACCGGATCAGGCATAGAGGTTGGAGTATTGAAACCTGCATATCCATTATAAGTAATTCTTACTTTTCCTTCTTTTGCCCTTTTGGTCGTTACTAAAATAACACCGTTAGATGCACGGGATCCGTAAATAGAGGCGGATGCCGCATCTTTTAAAATAGAAATTGACTCGATTGCATTTATATCTATATTGTTAATATCTCCTTCTACACCGTCTATCAATATTAACGGGCTGGTAGAAGAATTGATTGAGCCTGTTCCACGGATAGTAATCCAGGAGCCATCTCCTCCCGGTCGTCCGGATGGCTGTACCACGGAAACACCCGGGACCAAACCTTGTAATGCTGTAGAGGTGTTGGATAAACTGCGTTTTGTTAAGTCTGCACTGGTAACATTTTGAACAGCACCTGTCAAGTTTACTTTTTTCTGTGTACCATATCCTACTACAACTACCTCTTCTAACAACTCAGAATCTTCCCTCATAATGACGTTTAAATAAGTTTGCCCATTAAGAGAAAGTTCCTGGGTCTGAAATCCTATATATGAGAATTCAATAACCGCATTTGTATTGGGAGCGGTTAAAGTGAATTCACCTTCAGTATTTGTTACAGTTCCCTGTTGGGTACCTTTCACAATTACATTTACACCAATCAGAGGTTCATTATTTGAGTCCTTTACTATCCCGCTGATATTTACCTGTGAATACACTGTTGCACTATAAATTATCAGAGCACAGAAACTCAAAATGAACGATAGACATTTCTTTCTACACATTGTAAAAAGGGTTCTCTCTTTTTTCATGAATTTACTTTGTTTTAGAGTTAGTCATCATATTTATTCGCATTGTTTTATCGATTGGCAAGTATCTTTGCCAATTGATCATAGTTTACAATCTGCAATATTGATTGTCTCTACAAATTAAAATTAATAAATCGCGATTGCATTCGTAATCGTCCGTTGACTGCCATCACTGGGTTTAATAGTTTCCAACCCGTTAATCAACATGCATGAGGAGCCTCCTCCATCTAAGTTTATTGCTTCGATACAACCTATCCCGAGGAGAATATCAGACACTTCTTTCAATGTTAATCCGGGTGTATTGGGTGTTTTGTTTCTTCCCTCACACACGAATAACACAAGATGTCCCGACGGGTGATATCCGATTGCTGAGCGGGGATGATTGGCCGTCGGCCCTACTCCGCTTTGGATATCGAACATTTCCGCTTCCCACAGATTCTTGTATTCGCCGTTCGTAATAAGCAACGGCCCGGCTCCTATGGCATGTCGAGGTTTCCACTCTTTTGCTCCTTCGGGAAAATCGGATGAAGGGATAGGTTGCGGTTGTTCTCCTGCCTTGTTCGGAGAAGGATTGGGATAGGTATAGAGGGTGTTGCCGGATTCGTATACCCAATAGGCACCGAACGTATTATCGGGATTTGTGCCGAAAGCTCCCTGCGTGGGATAATATTCTGTGCTTGTACCATTATAATCCCTGTAAACCGTTTGTTGTGCTCCGGAAATGATTTGTCCGTCCCTGACCATCAACCCGAGCGAAGTCCCGCTCCAGAAATAACCTCCGTTTAATACTATGCCGGGTCGGGAATTATTCTCATAGAACTGCTTCGGGGTTTGATAACCGGTTTTCTCCCCTAATACTCTGAACCGGCCTTTTTCTTCACTGATATCCGCTACGGCAATGTACGCTTGAACCTGCTTCCCGGAAATACTTTTTATGTATTTATATACGGAGAGATAATCAGGTAACGTGCCGAAATCGTTCCTTTTCTCCCACTCGTCGGATGGTGGTTCAAAAGACAGGGAAGCAAAATGAACCAGTATGCGGTATGTCAGGATCTCATTGCCTTTTTGTATTTTGAAAGAAGCCTCTTCCGTCAGATTGTATGTTGAGATGGTGTTTGATGGTTCGATCATCTTAACACTTTCAGCCGGTGTTATACTGATCTCTGTTTCCGAGATATCCGTTCCCATAGGAAACTGAATGGTTACAGTCCGCATGAAATTGTCGGTTTTTACATCCAATGCCTCCGGGCGTTTTACTTCCACTGAGGTGACATACCTGAAATCGAAATCAGTTTGTGCTGTTTTCTCTCCACATCCGCTCCATGCGAATAGGAAAGTGATGAATAATAAATTATATATCAAATTCTTTTTCATCTTGTTTCATAAGTGAAAATTGACCTGTTTTACGGAATAACTTCGCTTTCACGCAAACCTTTTTCTACATACTCCCACATATTTTTGTTGATAATATGCACAATATCGAAGATCATTACTCCGTCCGATTTATGAAGATTCATTTTAATGGATTCCGTTAATCCTTCAGGGTTATCGTAGAACTGGTCGGCAAGGATTCCGCCAATGAATTTGTTTTCCCCCATAACCGTACGAAGATTTTCACAAGATCCTTCCACGCAATACCATAAGCTGCTTTGAGCCTGCATATCGGTTTCGTTTCTTACTTCAGGATTGTTTTTAAGATATTCTTCCCTGGTTATTGTCGTATAATAGTTTCCTACCGTAAACAAATCAATTAATTCCGCATAGCCGGTATTTTTATAAGTAGGACCTGCCCAGTCGTATTCTTTCGAAGGATCGTAGTGTTTGCTTGCAAAGTTTACTCCAACTTCGAAGTACGTAGGGTACCAGGCGCCGGTATAGTCTCCGAAAGAAAGATCAGGATTCACGGATTTGATCCTGTCACGGGCTTTGACGATAAAATCATAGATCACCTGGGTGCGCCATTCTACCCATTGCACGAAATATTGCCCCCTTTCGGGATACAGATTTCCCTGCGGATCTTTTTTCCATACATAGATATCGTCGGGAAACTTGTTGAGTTTTTTTCCTAGATACTCTTCAAACTTATAACGGGACAAATCAGAGAAGTCTGCGGTAAATCCGTCGTAACGCACCCTGTCAAGAATGATCCCGTCCAGTTCGGGATACTTTTGCGCCACTTCTTCAAAAATACCGAGGATATATTCCTGAAACTCCTCATTGGCAGGGTTCACCATAGCCGAATATTTTTGTTTTTCTTCCGTGATGGGAATAAATGTCCTTTCTTCGGAAGGAGGGTACACAACAGAAGCCCACTCAGTCTTTCCCTGTTCATAAATAATGCCTCTGTCCACATAATTATGTCCGGCAACAAAGGTATTCATGGATGCCTGTACCTGCATATTCAACTTATGCGCTTTCTCTATAAAATAGCCCAAATAATCGAATGTATAAGTAATCGGTTGCCCATTCCATTCCGTCAGTTTAGGTGCATATTCACTGTCATAAAGTACATGACCGGAAATTGGACGGATATCCACTACTACATCCGTAAATCCCAGATCACTTAACTTTTGCAGATAATGGTCTATAGTGTCTTTGTTATTGAACCGGTGTATATTTGCCGTAGCGTCAATCCACATTAATTTGGGAAGCTGGTCTGGCGCTTCAAAAGATTCATTCTTTTGTTTCTTATGACAGGAACAAAAGAGAACAATGACCATCGTAATGAAAAGTGTGATTTTTTTTATCATTTTTTGTTTTGCTTAAAAGTAATTTATTTATCTGTTGCCAATGCCCTGTCGATATCTTTTTTAATATTATCTCCCCTGAACCGTCGATTCACTATCTGTTCCCTAAAGTGCTTTGGTTATCGGATGTGAATTCCAGGATACACGCATCTTTCGGAGATAATTGTATCGTGAGATTTATCTTTCCATTGTGATATTTCCCGATTTTTTCTTTCCCGTTCTCCTTTATAAGGAAAATTTCCCCGGTTGGTTGCAATCCGTAGGTTTTCGTATCAAACCGGAGTTTTACAGGAAAGGTGTGGTCAAGGATACTCGCCATTGCGATACCGAGCATATGGTCATCCGATTTCCATGCGGCAGTATATATTGTTGAGAAGCTGCCCTGTAATTCTGTTACCCGTTCCGCTTCTCTGCCGGCATAAATAGATAACCTGGAAATTTTCAGTTCTTTCTCCGGAACTTTTATTTCCGGCGCCCGGACAAATTCCCCATAAAGTAAATATTTCAATCCTTGTGATCGTACTTTTGCCAGTTTCATCAGATAATCGATCTCCTCTTTGCGGTCGGTTGCCAAAAAGTCCTTGTAATTAGCGATCATCGGCTGTATTCCCCAAACAAAGGACCTTGCCTGTTCCATCAGGAATTGTTCGTTAAAACTTTCATTGAGTAATTGCAGTGTATCAGACGGTGCAGATTCCTTTGGCCATAAATCGTCATACGGAGGCGAGAGCAAAGAGGAATAACTGCCGTATGAAACTGCGTATGGATGATAAACCGTCTGAAATAATGGAATAGTTTGCCATCCCTCAACACCTGCATATCTTTCTTTACTAACCTGAAGCGTAAGGAACAGATCCAGATAAGGCAGCCAGCATTCGCTGACTCCTTCACCCGAAAGAGCAATTTTGTCTGTTGAACGTGACGAAGAACGTATTTGCCGGGTAACTTCTCCAGACCCTTTCACCCAATAATTTCCCCCACCCAACGGATGTCCATGGGAAGGATCGTAACACAGATAACCCAGGCATGCCTGATCCATATAGATCCCTCCGACATGATAGTCATTGATGGCCTTTCCTGCCAATGATGCATATTTATCCCTCCAGAAAGAAGAGCCCATACACATTGTTGTTAAAGCTTTTCCTGAGAAAATATTATACACATGCGTTATGGTTTTTCCGTCAGTTCCTTTCACCGCATGTTGGGAAGCATTTTCTTTTTCCCAGCTTTCCGTAGCATTTCCCCATTGGATCTGATTCATATAAACCAGCGTCTTTATTCCCTGTTCTTCTGCTTTTGTTATCTGATTTTTAAACAAGGTCTCTCCATCGCGGGGAGGAAAATATTCGGGAAACCCTTCGTCATAAGGACAACCGTGCCACCAGTGCCACAATACGTTTACCGGCAAACCTAACCGCTTTTTTAACTCTTCTGCAGGAGGCAATACTCCCTGTACTTTACCGCGATTCCATATCCATAAAGCTGTTTCTTCTACCCATGAAGGAACCAGCCCGTTTTTCAAACGGCTTTCCCTGGCCCACTTTTGTTGAACAGCCCATTCCCGGTAATACTCTGCGGCTGTAATCCAATCTCCTTTAAATGTACTTATTATCGCATCGTAATCTGGAGAATAGGTGTCTGACGATGTGTCATATTCGGGAAAATTGTCTATCTGAAAAGACAAATATCCCTGCGGATCCAGTCCAACGCCGAAATTTTTGCGATAAGCCGAACTGTCGTTGCAGGATAGATAAAGACCGGTTTTACCGGGATTGTAAAGTGCCAGCAGTTGCATGGACAAATGTCCGGGATAGGCCCATCCAAAATAATTCCTGTTATTTTTTCGCATATATTTTCGTGGTTCTTTCAATAAAGATCCCATCCAATCGGCTACAATTAGGTGTTCCGCATCCATTTCCTTTAATCCGTTGATCTTTGGAAAAACCACTTTCTCTATTTGTCTCTCCCGTATACCTCTAAGATAAATCTTCCATTTGGAAACAGGTTCATTCTTATTCAGCCGCACAGAGGCTACAACCTCAAAATCGGGGTTATCAATTTCACGGAAATCCGACCATATCATTTTCAAATATCCGGTATCCATTGTTTCCACTCTGAAGAGGGAGGCAGAAAACATATCCAGAGAAGTTATTCCCGAAGATGTTCGTATATGGATATGCCAGAGCGAGTTTTTCATGTCCGTTTCTGCAAGTAGAGGCAAGTGTTCCGTTATATCGTCAAACCGACGAAGTGTTCCGTCTTTTGAATTAAAACCCAATAGCAAGTGTTCATTTTTTATATAAATGATCTCACCATGATCTTCAAATGACCCTGCATGCATCAGGGTACAGAAAGAAATAAACAATATTACGGTAAAACATCGTATAACTTGCATAACGACACGTTTGTGATATCTTTGACTGTTAGTCGCTGTAATTTACCTGTAAAACATAGGAAACAATTCACGAATATCCTGATCGTTAACAGTACGGCCGAATTCACAAATTTCAAAAGCTTCGATTGTCTTTACTTCTTTTGTAGTGCCTCCGTACCATTTTTCAACAACAGGTTTATCTTTCTCTTTTATCTCCCCGCGCTTCAGCACATATTCCCGGAGGATATATTCTATTTTTCCTTCCTGTGTTACAGGAATGATGTCGTTGCTTCGGTTAATCCAAGGCAACCATTCATATATCTGGGACGCATGAGCATCGATTACATGTGCTTTTTCCCGAATAACCGGCGTGATATCCACCGTAATATCGGGCCGAGGTTTCTGCGAATTAATGTAGCGGCCTCTTGTATACAAAAATACAGGGCTTTGCTCTAATGCCGGAACTTCCGGCAGTATCTTCGGCACATTTACCAGGAAAGCAGCATCCTGTACCAATAAGGAGGTATGCCGGTGATCGGGATGATAATCATAGGGAGGATGTGTAATCACAATATCGGCTTTCCATTCACGGATCAACCGGATCACTTCCATGCGATTCCTTAACGTTGATTCCAATTCGCCGTCTTCATTATTCAGGACTTCATATTCACAGTTCATCCGTCTCTTTACTTCCTGTACTTCTTTGTATCTGCGAATGGCTGTTTCATTTTTCGTTCCTTCATGATGTCCTTTATTCCCATTTGTAAGAGAAACATATTTTATTTTATAACCCATTCGGGAAAGAAGGATGCAGGTGCCTCCGCTTGTCAGTTCGGCATCGTCGGGATGAGCGCAGATCACGATCACTCTTCTTCCTTTATTTTCCATCTCTTCCGCTTTCACATTCATCGCTATTCCTCCCAAAATCAAAACCAATATTAAATGAATGATTTGTCTCATATCCTATCCATTATTTAATCTATAAATGTTCCTGAAAAAACAATCGAGACTTGCCGTTGTAAATAGAGTTCTGTTATTTTCTTATTTTAAAGTAAGAAAATGGGAAAAAGAGGGTGCACTTCCATATTCAGACACCCTCCTTTTGGACTAGTCAACTTATTTCCTAGAGCTTTATTCAATTTTCCATAACTCTACTCCACCATTTGTACACAAAAAAGCAACAATTGCCGATTGTCCGTCAGGAGCAACTCTTGCCCGAACATCTGCGGTTACATTTCCATTGCTGGCGAAATTGGTATCTAACGGAAAATTCAGCCAATCATTCCATGTCCGTTCTTTTATAAGGTCCATTATTGAGGAAATTTTGTCAGGTCTGAGTATCACTTTTCTAACATCGAAAATTTCTCGCATCCAATTATATTCGTTTTGTTCGATAAGGAATATATAATAGGCTCCGTCCATTTCAGCATAATCAAAAGCATGCCCGCCGCCTAACCATTGATGGAATACGTCTTGAATATGATGTTCCGATTGATAAATAGGTTGATTGGTTGTACCATCCATATATGTGATAGCAATCCTTGCGACTCCGTTTTCGTAGCGGGCTATAAAGTAATTACTGTTTGCCCCAAATTCTGTAGGTACTATTTTAGCTTGTATTCCCATAGTGTAATCAATAGAATAATCTACTTTTCGGGGCTGCTCCGAAACAACTTTTCCATCTTTAATTTCCCATTGTAAGAAGATGTTGTTGTTTGATATACCCAAATAAAGATATGCATGAGTAGTCATATCGCCTTTCACGAAAATTTTCCTTCCGACCTGTGCATTCGGAATATCCAATACATATGTAAACAGGAGTTCGGGTTTTGCTGTTACACCTTCCCACCAAAACATGTGTATTTCTTCTCCTACTGCAGCTGCAAAATTGCAAGACGCAATATTTCCGGCATCATCCGTGGCCATATGAAGAGGTACGGTTCTTGGAAGGGTTCCCCAGTCAATTCCTTCCATGGATATATCTCCGGCTTTGCTACCATCTGAAATGTTGAAGTATTTAAATCCGGCACGGTCATGCACCACAATATAATCTCCGCTAATGCCGACAGCGCCATTGTTATGGTTTGTAAAACCAAGCTCGGTTGCCGTTTTCTTCCATAATGTGTGATGTTGATAAACAACACTTAGTTTGGCTTCGATGATGTACTCTTGTCTTGCGCCGTCAGATCCCACTACTTCGAAATGATAGGGTTGCGATAAATCCACCGGCCCGACGAAAGCAGGTTCAACTCGTGCATTGTTGGGAATATTTGCCGAAACGTTGATTTTTTTCATATCGGTTGTTTTTAACCCATTCACATCTGCGTCAATTACAATAGGTTCGTCTGAATCGAATTCTTCTACCGATATCTTCGTCTCAATAAGATCAGATGTTAGGAAGCTAAGCGCAGTAAGCTTATTCCCGGCAGTTGGGATCAATTCTTCTGCTTCTTGGCATCCCACAATAAAGGCCAAACCAAAGACGCATATTGATATATATATACTTTTTCTCATAACTATTATCTATTTAATTGTTTACCAAAGTGGTGTTTGTTTACATAACGGATTGTTATTTATCTCACTTTGAGGAACGGGAAGTTTATAATAACTTTCTTTGAAGACCCGGTCGGCATCATCACATTCAACTGTTTCATTCGAGAAAGAGTCTCCAACCTTTGTTATTTTTGTACCATGCATTCGTTTTCCGTTAAGTGTATTTACCGCGGTTTTCCAACGACGAAGATCCCACAAGCGATGTCCTTCAAAAGCCAATTCAATTTTACGTTCTTCCCTGATAATATCGCGCAAAGCCTCCTTGTCCGTAGTAGTTATATTGGGTAATTTAGCTCTTGCGCGAACTTTATTAAGCGAAACCAACGCTTCCTGGCTTCTGCCCAATTCATTCAGCGCCTCGGCGTGATTCAGGAGTACTTCAGCATAACGTACCTCGTACCAGCTTTGTGTACTGATGCCATCCATAGGAGCATTTTCATCCACCATTTTACGGATATAATATCCCGTGGTTGTTCCTCCCGAGCTCTGCGGGGCAGCATAATGTTCAAAACCATCCGTCCCTCCGACAAAAGTCTCAATGGTGCGTCCTTTCCAAGTTGCTCCGTTATAGAGGATAGAAGCATAGAATCGGGGTTCCCTGTTTTGATAGGGATTAGCGGCATGTTCCGGATTGTTCCAATCAAATTCACTGCCATCACTCATCCGATAGGAGTCTACCATTTCCAGAGTAGGGCTTGCTATACCAATAACTCCTTCGCTCTTGTCGCCTTTAGGACAATACAGTTTGTGAAATGTATGCCCCAAAGTACCACCAAACCGATAGGTTAGTACTCCTTCTTTGCTATCTTTTGTTTTAAAAATATCATCATAATCCGACTCAAGCTGGTATAATTTTCCCTCTTCCTTTATAACTTGCTCGGCTGCATCCACAGCATCCTGCCAACGTTCGGCATACAACATAACTCTTGATTTATAGCCATACACTCCTCCTTTGGTCAAACGCCCTAATTCTTCTTTATCCCATTCGCTTGGTAGATTATCGGCTGCAAAGTCAAGTTCTTTGGTAATAAAATCATAACATTCCTCTTCCGTACTTCGAGCCTTATATGCTTCGTTGGGTCCGTCAATATAATCCCTGATAATTATTCCGCCATGACTCCTTACCAACATAAAATGCAAAAGTCCTCTAAAGAATCGTGCTTGAGCTTCCATTAGCGTGATGTCTGCCGGATCGTAGCTGGCATAATTCTCCAATCCATACAAGAATTCATTGATTCTACGTATACGGTTGTATTCATAATCATAATCCGATAAAACAATAGAGGTCGGGCTGATTATGGAACTTAAGATTGTTTTATTTACATCTCCACCATTAGGTCCCATCACATGTTGATGATATTTTACAATATCACTGAAGCCGTCACTCAATGAGACATCGGCATATTTTAGGCCGTAGGGACCATATTCATAAATAGGTTTATAAAAACCATTGATGTACAGATATGTATTCTCTTTTGTTTTCCATATCTCAGCTTCAGTATATATGGTACGGGGTTCCGGATCCAAATAATTGCTGTCACATCCCCCTAAAAATAAGGAAAGAGATACAATCAAAAGCAAATATTTATTTATATGATTCATTTTCATTTTGTTTTTATTTTAAAGAGTTATGTTAATCCCGAATTCATAAGTTCTTTGCTGCGGGTAATATCCGTTGCTGATCTCAGGCGCTTCAGGGTCAATGCCGTATTTATTAAGCCCAGACCATGTGATAAGATTAGACCCCGTAAGGGTTAACCTGATATTTTCCACGCCGATATTATTCAAATAATTGCTTCGTATTGTATACCCTATTTGGGCATTTTTTAATCGCAAATAACTCGCATCCCGCATCCACCACGAAGAAGCCCATCCATTGGCATTACCCACTTCTGCCGCTACTGTAGTGAGGCGGGCGAACTCGGAATTTGGATTTTCCGGAGTCCAACTGTTTTCTATCAGGAAGTAGGGTGAATTACCATTTCCATGAAACGGACGTGTATAAATAGTTGCATCTACATTTCCATTGTCATAAACACCGCTCAAAAACATATCAACTATGGCTGCCCCTTGGAAGAAAACAGAGGCATCGAAACCTTTCCACTGTAATCCCAGATTAATTCCATACATTAGTTCAGGAAAGTTGCTATTCCCGAGGAAGGTGTAATCTTGTGAACTGTCAATTTTTCCATCTCCGTTAAGATCTTTGTAAATAATATCTCCCGGACGAATTTGCGAAATCTTTGCCAAATGGCTCAATGTAGGAGAATTCATTATCTCTTCTTCCGACTGATAAAGCCCTTCCGCAATGAAGCCCATTTTTTCTCCCATTTTACGTCCTGTACGTTTTTGGTATGACGGAGTATTGGGGCTTTCGTTCATTTTAAGTATTTTATTACGCGCCCATCCCATATTTCCTTTAATATCATACTGCACTTGTCCTATTCTGTTATGGTGGGTTAAAACCAGTTCAAAACCCCGGTTTTCGACTTCCCCTCCATTGATTGTTCCGGGGTAATTACCTCCTAGCGAAGGAGGATACAGCGAACCACCGCTAATCAAAATATCCTTGGTTAATTTATAAAACCAATCGAATTCCATTCCAAAGATTCCTTTGTTGAACATCAATTCAAATCCCACATTATATGTTGCTGTTTTTTCCCAGGTAATATCTCTGTTTACTTCTCCTGCTGTATATACTGAGATATATTCTTTATCTCCTATATATATGGTTGCCGGATTTTTTCTCATCATATTGAGATAGGCATAATTATTTGAAATACGGTCATTACCGAGAACTCCCGCGGATGCCCTTAATTTCAAGTCTTCTATATTGCTTTTTTCTTTAAACGACTCAAAGAATGACTCTTCTGTAAGTCTCCATCCCACAGATGCGGCAGGAAAGAATCCCCAACGGTTCGTAGGAGGAAAGCGTGAAGAGCCGTCGTAACGAGCGGCTAATTCAACTAAGTATCTGTTGTCAAATGCGTAATTGATCCTACCTACAAATCCTGC
This sequence comes from Proteiniphilum sp., assembly GCF_034331125.1. Lineage (NCBI taxonomy): Bacteria > Pseudomonadati > Bacteroidota > Bacteroidia > Bacteroidales > Dysgonomonadaceae > Proteiniphilum > Proteiniphilum sp. The sequence goes on along the minus strand of NZ_JAXQGC010000006.1, from coordinate 100,142 downwards.
ACGTTTGAAAATGCTGCTATTTCCCCAAACATTCGGTCTTCCGTTATTATCCTTAATATCGTTTCCCATATCCAGTTCATGCAACGAAGTTACATCGAAATCAACGGCTACTGCACCAAGATTTTCTCCTTCCTGTACCGCTTCTTCAAATAGCAATAAACCCGAAATATCATGTTTACCGAACGTATTAGCATAGGTGATCGATGGTTGTAATGTCCTCCGGTAAAACTGTCCTATTCCATGGGTAAACGCTTCAGTGTTCGTGTCCGTAACTCCAAGATTCGTTAATACCTCCGAATACTCGTTCGTCGCAATATCATAGCTATTCACTGTTACGGGAGCGGCCCAACTGCGAGTGGTAGTATAATCTTTATCATAACTTAGTTTGACACCTAATTCTAATCCTTTTACCCATGGTAGTTCCCATGCAAACTTAGCAGACGTCTGCAAAACATTCATCACCGAATTATTATAACCAATGTTGTTATAGACTACCGGATTAAGTGTATTGGTCTTGTTAAATGCCCCTACAGTCGGTAGCCCATCATAAGTTGTAGGCAAAAACGGGAATACTTTCGATGCAAGCATAATTGGGTTATTCCATGCTTGATTTGAAACACTAAAATATCCTGAACTGCGCTTTTCTTGACGGGCGGCAAAGTCGAGCTCCAATCGGAAGCCATGATTTAAGTTAACATCTACGTTCGAACGTGCATTGTAACGGGTGTAATCAAAATTATCCACAATTCCGTCCTGGGTAAAATATCCAACGGACAAAAAGTACCTTACTCTGTCGCTTCCTCCGTTTACATTGATATTATGGTGAGTGGAATACGTTCCGGGTTTCATAATTTCTTTGTGCCAATTGGTGTCGGATATTTTCCCTTCCGGATCTCCATATAACGATTTCTCATAAATATCCTGTGAAAAAACAGGATCAAGTCCGTCCATCTCTAATGCTTTATTGTACCATTTGATAAAATCGGGACCATTTAAAAACTCAGGGAATAGAGTGTTTTGATTATACGAAACTTTTCCTGTATACGTTATCTTAGGCCTTTGGTTTTGACCTCTTTTAGTCGTTACCAAAATAACACCTCCGGCCCCCTGTACCCCATATACAGCAGCGGAAGAAGCGTCTTTTAAAATAGAAATTTTGTCGATATCATTCGGATCTAGGTTCGCAAAACTTCTTTGTACTCCGTCCACAATCAGCATAGCTGAGCCATCTCCTGTAGTTGATAAACCCCGAATCCGGATAGACGAGCCATCACTTCCCGGTTGTCCGCTACTTTGTTTGGCTGTAAGTCCGGGTAATTTACCAGCTAACACAGAAGATATATTACCGGTGGGGGCCTGAGTAATTTCTCTACTACTTATTTGTGCTACCGAACCAGTAACACTTACTTTTTTCTGTGTACCGTAACCCACTACAATTACTTCGTCCAATAATTCTGCATCTTCCGACATAATTACGTTCACAAACGTCCGCCCATTAAGGGCTACTTCCTGTGTTTGAAAACCCACATACGAGAATTCAAGAACCGTGTTTGCGTTAGGAACCGTGAGGCTGAATTCTCCGTCTATGTTTGTAACAGTCCCCTCCCGGGTATCTTTCACAATCACATTTGCACCAATTAATGGTTCATTGTTTGAGTCGATTACCGTCCCTCTGATATTTACCTGTGCATATGTGTGCACGCTGCAAATCAGAAATATGAAACAACTCAAAACGAACGCTGTTCGTTTTACTTTTCTTCCAGAGAAGAGTGATTTCATTTTTTTCATTGAACTTGGTTTAATTTTAATTTAACAATCTAATTGTTCGCTTTTTTCATTTTTTTGCAATTTTCTTTCAGAAAAATTAGAAATTCTATTACTATTATTATATTAATAGTAATTGGTTGCGTTTTCAAATGATTGAAACTATTTACTTGGTAATTAATGCTTTTGTCTTCTTATTATAATATCGGTTAATCTGTTATATAACTCAGAATCTGTGGAGTCTTTCGACTGTGATAGTTGGAAAAAAGCATCGCCCCCTTGATAATAAGCGACTTTTAAAGAATCAAATACTCCATATTTGGTGAATACATCCAAATAGTCATTTAACCGATATCCCCATCCATTCTTAGCCAAAACTCTTTCGTCAAATTCAACTTCCATATTCATGGAGTTGATTTTAGCTCTTTTGCACGCTTCTTCGAGTTGTGAATAAGGCACTTTTTCATTAAAAAAATAATTGGGTTGATAATAAACCTGATTGAATCCCAGCTTTTTCCATTCCTGATAACCATCGGAATTAAAATAGGGGATCCAGTAAAAATCGTAACCTTTTTTATAAATGAAATTCGCTATATATTTAGCGAGATCCCGGCTGTTGGTCGCTTCTTCTGTCAACCAGTAAAATCCTACTAATTCTACGTATTTAAATTTTGCTTTTTTGAAAAGCTGTTCAGCGTATTCTATGTACCATTCGCATGCAGCTAACCGGTCCTTACGATTGGAAAAATCCATACTTTTATTATCTAATTCTCCCCAATCTTTCTGATTGGGTATGGGTTCCGGTACACTCAATATTACTTTTCTTTTCTCAAATTTACTAGATATTGCATGGTTTTTTACAACATTTTCTATCTGGGCATTCAATGCGTGAATAGCATTGTTTTCGGTAAAATAATTTTCTAAAAGATTTTCCCATTCAATTTTTCGAGCAGCTTGTTTCTCATAACCGGATGCGAATCCCCGCCCTTTTCCATCTTTGATTTCCAAAAACAGGAATCCATCGAATAATAGTTTGTGCTCACCCTCTTTTACCGAAAATACATATGGCGAAAAATGATTCTTATCCCATTTTATATTCCGATGAGATCCTCCGTCATAGATCAAAACCAAATCGTTTGGAACCGCTTTATAATTTTTGGAATTGTCCGGTTCAAGATCTTCTTTAAAAATAATATCTTCACTGGTTTTATTATAGCTATTTGAACAGACAATCATAGATGTTATGATTACCGGAATTAGAAGAATGTGTGGAACTATTCTATAAAATGTTCTTATTGCTCTTGTTGTTTTCATATTTTATTCCTCTTATCTGCTCTTAACTCCCTGCTAGAAGATGGCCAGTCATGTTTTTTACCCCCAGTTCAACCTTGTTTACTGCTTCCAGTATTTTCCAACATTGGTATAATCCTCTCGGTATGTGGAAGCAGCCTTTCCATTTGCCTCCTTTCAGATCGAGCAGGACTTCACCACGGCGATTCAGATAACCCCACCATTCGGGATATTCCGGATCTTTGAAATGACTCCAGGTGTAATCATGTATCTTTTTAAACCATTGGAGAGACTCCTCAGAGCCAGTCAATTGATATCCTTTCAGTAGCGATATCAATGTTTCTACATGCACCCACCACAGTTTCTGGTCCCACTCCAATTCCTGTAGCGGAACCCCTTTTCTGTCCATAAAGTAAAAGATACCGCCATACTCTTTATCCCAGCCATATTCTACGGTTTTCAGGGTGGTCTCCGTTGCTTTTTCTATCAGTTCGGGGCGGTTGAGCCGCACTCCCAGATCCATGATAAACCACATGGCTTCTATTCCGTGCCCCGGATTTATCAAACGCCCGTTAAAGGAATCGGACAGGGAGCCATCCTTATTTACGTTTTCTACTATAATACCTCCCAATTCGGGGCGGAGGAATACTTCCATCACTTCATGGATACATTCTTCCATGATTTGTTCGACAATCTCTTTGTCGAGCAGGTGTTCGATTTCCAGTGTGAGGTTACTGAGAATCATCGGCAGTGAGAATCCTTTGAGGGAACGGGTGCCGGGATAGGCTTTGTTCCATCTGCCCTTCGGATTGTCCCGTCTGGAGAGAATGGTATCGAAAGTGTGTTTAGCAATATCCGCATATTCCTGTTTACCGGTTGCCAGGCTCAATTGTCCGAACGCCATGGCCGCGAAAGTGTAAGAGAAGATGTTGTACGGCTCCACCAATGGTTTTCCTTCCCGGGTAAGCGAAAAATACCAGTTGAAGTTACCGTCATGCCCGTACTTCTTTAAAAACTCAGCACCCTGTATGGCGCAATTGAGCCATTCCTGCCGTTTTTCTACTTTATTATATAGCATGGAGAACAGCCACACCTGACGACCCTGAAGCCAGATAAATTTATCGGTGTCAAAAACATATCCCTGCCGGTCGAGGCAGGTGAAGTATCCGCCGAATTCCATGTCCTGCGAGTGGGTAAGCCAAAAAGGAATCACATTTTCAAATAATTCCGTTTTATATTGCGATGCCAATATGTTAAAATTGTTCATTTCGTCCATATCATCTCATAATTTAATTCTATTTGTCTCAATGATAAGATAAGTGTTTTAAAATATATCCGCAAATTAAAGTTAATAAATTTATATATGCAAGCATAAAACTAAAATAATTTATTATATATAGAGCGGTTAACATAGTTTAACTGTTTAGGGCGAATGATTAGTGAGAATTTAAGTTAAAAGATGGGGCTTTATTAATGTTGAGGACACAATATTAGCGCTCAAGAAAGTTTATAATGCCAACAAGGATTTTGTGATCCAAAAAGGAATAAAGTTAGTGCCTTTATATGCGGCTTTCTGTTGGGAATATGACGATAATTTGTATTCAAACATTTTAATAAAATATCAGGAGAACCTGTATAGAAATCGAGCAGCCTCTTGAAGGGAGTCGGTTTTCCCAACATCGACCAGTTTCAGATTATCAGGAACATAACACGTCAATGCTTCTTTATCACATATAGAGAGATAAAAGTCGATGATGGGGAAACGGTCCGGAAGTCCGGACATGTATTGGAAAATGGAGGGTTGGAGTATCTGGATTCCGGCAAAAGCCAATTTTCTGTAGTGCCGGGGATCGAAACCGGGAAAAGGGGATTTTATCTCTCCTGTTTCTTCATTGATCCAGCCTTTCAATCTATTGTTGCCGTCAAACAGGAGGTAACGGGAGGTTTCCCGCTCGTTGCAGACAAGGGTCCCAAGGGGATTGGGTTGGGCAGAGTGCGCGGGAAGGTTGGGTTGATCGGGTTGTGTTTTGGATCCAGCCTGATCGGGTGGGGTGGACAGGTTTTTCGAATCCGGGACGCTACTTCGCGCATGTGTTTCATATAATTTCCGTAAGTCGATATTGGAAAGGATATCTACATTATGTACCAGAAATGGCTTATTGTCGTTGAAGAACGGGGACGCCTTTTTGATCCCTCCTCCCGTATCGAGCAGTTTTTCCCGTTCATCGGAAAACTCGATATGGATGCCAAAATGATGATTGGCCTCTACAAAATCGATGATCTGTTCGGCAAAATGGTGCACGTTGATGATGATCTCATCGAACCCGGCTGCTTTCAGTTTCCCGATAGCATGTTGTAACAGCGGTTTCCCGCCGACCGGCACCAGCGCCTTCGGTATGGTGTCGGTGAGGGGTTTCAGTCTTGTGCCCATCCCAGCGGCAAATATCATCGCTTTCATACGGCTATTTGAACAATTTGCCAATTACACTCATAACCTGCATCACCGTGTCGCGGTCGGGTACGGGTATTTTGAGCGAGGTTTTTCCTGTTTCTTTGTCCGTTTCGATCAGCGAATCCACCAGTTTTCCGGTGGCTTCGGGCGACGAGAGCGTGCGGGCAAAAGCGCCCAGAAGATGGATGCTTTGAGTGATGAGTTGTTCCGGGGACGTTTCCGTTTGGGCTGCCGGGGAGGACGGGACTGTTCCCGTTATTTCCACGGGACTGTCTTCCTGCCCGGTATCTATGTCGGGTATGGCAGTTTCGCTTATCAACGGATCGATCTCCCCTCTTTTTTGGAGAGGATCAGCCCTTTCTATTTCATCGGTGCTGACGGTTGATGCTGGGGTTGATATTCCGGTTCCTGTGCTTGTTCCCTCAGTCTCTGTCCCGGTGTGCTCAGTCCCGGTGGCGGCAAATTCCTGTACGGTCTGCATCAGCTTGTCGAACTTGCTTTCTTCCAGGAAGATGGAGTCGGATCCGTCGTCGAGGATGCCTTCGAACATCGATGACTTGAAGTTGAGTTTCGTGAGCATTTGTTCCTCGATGGTGCCGACGGATACGAAATTGATCACCTGCACGTTGTTCTTCTGTCCCATGCGGTGGATGCGGGCGATGCGCTGTTCCAGCACGGCCGGATTCCACGGCAGATCGAGGTTGATGATCAACGAGGCGGCCTGTAAATTGAGTCCTGTGCTCCCGGCATCGGTAGAGAGGAATATGCGGCAGTCCGGTTTCTCCGTGAAATTGTCGATTAGGTCTTTGCGTTTTGCCGACGGCACGCCTCCATTCAGGTACTCGTAAGCGACACTCCGTTTGTCCAATTCTGCGGCCACAAGGCGGGTCATGCGCTCCCATTGGCTGAAGACGACCGCTTTCTCATCACTTTCTTCCAAAAACTCATCCAATACATTCATCAACTCGTCGATCTTCGTGTCAAAACGTGATTTCTGGTCCAGGATATAGGTGCTGTCACATACCATCCGCATCTGGTTCATCAGCAGCAACAGCCGGCGGCGGTCGCTTTCGCTCAGGAAACGCATCTTCTGCCATTTCATGATCAGTTGGGCCAGGCTGCTCTTAAATTCATCGTGCATCTCGCGTTGTTCGGTGGTCATGGGTACGAACAGGATTTTATCCATGCGCGCCGGAAGTTGTATGTTTACGTCCCGTTTCCGTCTCCTGACCAGTATGTCCCGGATCATCCTGCCCGTCTCGTTCAGGTTCTTGTATCCGACGGTCTTCCCGGTCTCGGACCGGACCAAACACCTGTCGATGAATTTATAGTAGGGCCCCAGGCAATAGGGGTTCACATACTGCGCTATGGCGTAGAGTTCTTCGATCTTGTTTTCGAGGGGCGTGCCGGACAAGACCACGGTGTATTGCGATTCTATTCTTTTGGCGGCCTTCGCGATTTGCGTGTTCCAGTTTTTGAGCCGTTGGGCCTCGTCCATGATGAGCAGGTCGGCGGATAACGTTTTCAGTATTTTTATGTCGTTATTCGCACTTTGGTACGATACGATCTTATAGCACGCGTCCCGGTTGTATTGTTCGCGTCTTTTCAGGTGGTTTCCTTCGATCACGAGCGCTGTTTCGCCGGTGAATTTCTCGATCTCTTTCTTCCATTGGTATTTGAGGGATGTGGGGCAGAGGATCAGCACGGACGAGAGGTTGAATTCCTTGCGCAGCAACTCGGCCGCCCCGATGGCCTGGATGGTCTTCCCCAATCCCATCTCGTCGGCAATGATGCTGCGCCCTTTGCGCACGGCGAACAGGATACCCTCTTCCTGATAAGGGTAGAGACGGGCGCGGAGCAAACCGGACAACTTGCCGTCCGGATAGGTATTGTCCAGTACCTGGTTCCGGTAAAGGGTTGCCCTTTTTTCAATGATGAAGTCCAGGGCATCGTCATAACAACGGAACGTATCGTCTATCTGTTTTGCTTCCTGCAGGAAATCATAGAAGCGGCTGAAGTTTGACTCTTCCAGCATACCCTCTTCATTGAAGTAACGGCTTGCCAGTTTAGTGAACGCTTCACGGTTGTCCGATCCGATACGGATGCGCACGTCGCGTTCGCCCCGGTACGACAAATAGACGGATGTGTAGGGCGGTATGAGCTCTTTGGCGGGGATTTTTCGTTGTTTTCCAAGATGGAGTTGCACCGCTTCTATATGCTTACATGTGCCGAGTTGGTTGGTTTTGAAATCAGGGCACGAGCAATAGTTCCATGGGCTGTCTATTCCCCGGAAGGCTACCTTATAGATATAACCGGTTTGCGGATTGCGTACATTGTAATCGCCGGGCGATAACTTTTTGTCAACAGGTTCGATAGACAACGATTCTTTCTGCGCAGCCTGCTTCCGAAGTGCTATCTGCCAATCCTCCAGTCCCATTCCTTCAGGGCGCTGGAGTAAGGATACTTTCGGGAGTGTTTTTTTACTGTTCTTTTTATTGCGTGTAGTCGTACTCTTTGGTGCAGTTAATCTTGTCGCCATAGTTGTCCATGAAGTTTTTGTCCGGATTTTTTGATGTTGTAGCGGTGCAAAAATAATAAATTAACTTCAATATAATGTGAAACGAATAAATAACATTCCGGTGTTTTTAACTAACAGATCGTAATTATCTATTTTAGCTTATAAGGGTACGGGAAAGATCGAAGATATGAAAGCGGTCTTGGAATGTGTTTATCTTTTCCTGAACTCCTGTTCCAGATTTTGTTCCCGGTGTACCAGTGAGACTTTGATGCCGAATTTCTTCGAGATATGCTCTGCCGTTTTTTGGGCGGCATAGACCGAGCGGTGTTGCCCGCCGGTACAACCGAACGAAATCATCAGGTCGGTAAAACCCCGTTCCATATACCGCTTCACGTGCCTGTCCACCAGAGGATAGATGCAGTCAAGGAACTCCGGCATCTCGCCATCCTCTTCGAGGAACTGGATCACCGGCTCATCCAGGCCGGTTACATTATTATACCGTTCATATTTTCCGGGGTTATTGATGGCGCGGCAATCGAACACATAGCCACCTCCATTGCCGGAGCTGTCGTCGGGAATCCCTTTTTTGTAGGCAAAACTATAGATACGCACTTTCAGTTCCCGCTTTTGGGTATCGGCAAATTGTTTCAGTTCCGTCATCTCCCTCAATATGCCGCTGAGATAAGGATATTCCTCAAAACTCTCTTTCAGTAAATCCCGGAGATTATTAAGTGCGAATGGTACGCTTTGGATAAAATGTGGTTTTTTTTCAAAATATCCCCTGAAACCGTAAGCCCCGAGAACCTGTAATGTGCGGAAAAGGACGAATTGACGGAGTTGTTTCAGAAAACCAGACTCATCTACATGTTGGTATTTTTTTAATGATTCTATATATGTGTGAATAAGTTCATTCCGTAACTCTTCGGGAAAGTTGGCTTTCGCTTGCCAGAGGAATGACGCTACATCATAATAGACAGGACCTTTCCTGCCGCCCTGAAAATCGATAAAATAAGGATTTCCGTCTACCAGCATTACATTACGTGACTGGAAATCGCGGTACATGAAAGTCTCCGATTGGTCCTGCAGCAGGTTTTCTGCCAGTTTTTCAAAATCATTCTCCAGCAGATCTTCCTGAAAATCCATACCGGTAGTTTTCAGGAAATTATACTTGAAATAATTCAAATCCCAATATACAGAACGGTGGTTGAATTCCGCTAGAGGATAGCAGACATTGAAATCCAGTTTCTCTGCACCTTTCACCTGAAAATCGGCAAGCATCGCAATGGTTTTGTGTAAGAGTGCTCTTTCTTCATGGCTGAAAACGCCCGTGAGCCTGCCTCCTTTAATGGTATCGAACAGAATCTCATCTCCCAGATCCCGTTGGATATAGAACATTTCATCCTCCGAAACGGCAAATATCTCTGGAGTGTTCAGTTGCTGCTGATGAAAATGGCGGGACAATGCTATAAATGCACGGTTCTCCTCGCGCGATTCCCCATGCACGCCGATAAGTGATAAATCATCTTTTTTGAGCCGGAAGTATCGTCGGTTCGACCCCGAAGTGGGTAGAGCTTCCAGTGTGGGATTAGGCTTGCCGGTATATGAAGTGAAGAGGGATATAAGTTGTTGCATAATTAATTATTCCTTGTTTATTCCAATACATCCCATTCTTCCAGTTCCGCAAGCCAGATGTTTACTGATGCGTCGCTTGGCATGCGCCAGTCGCCTCTGGGAGAGAGATTTACGGATCCTACTTTAGGCCCGTCCGGCATGCAGGAGCGTTTGAACTGTTGGGCAAAGAATCGCCGGTAGAATAGTTTCAACCATTTTATCAGGTCCTGCCGGGAATACTTTCCTTCAAAAGCCTGTTCTGCCATAAAAAGTATGCGTGATGGATTGTCCCCATACCGGAGCATACGATGCAGGAAGAAATCGTGCAACTCATAGGGCCCTACGAAATGTTCTGTTTCCTGAGCGATTTTTCCATCTTCACCGGCGGGGAGCAGTTCAGGGCTAAAGGGCGTATCCAGAATGTCGTGCAGGATCCTGCGGGAAGTTTCCTCGTCCGTCCGGCTATCGGCAACCCACCTTACGAGAGTTGCGACGAGTGTTTTTGGTACACTTGTGTTCACGCCGTACATCGACATATGGTCGCCGTTATAGGTTGCCCATCCCAGCGCCAGTTCCGACATATTTCCGGTACCTACAACCAGTCCTCCGATCTTGTTGGCATAATCCATCAATATCTGTGTGCGTTCGCGTGCCTGACCGTTCTCATAGGTCACGTCGTAATTGTTGGGATCGTGTTCGATGTCCTTGAAGTGTTGGATGACAGCCTCCTTAATGGGTATTTTCTTCACGGTCACATCCAATGATTTCATCAGGGCGACGGCATTGTCGTATGTCCTTCCGGTAGTCCCGAAGCCGGGCATGGTGATGCCGTAAATATTTTTGCGGGGGAGGCCCAGCAGGTCGAATGCCTGGACGGTCACTAAAAGTGCCAGCGTAGAGTCTAATCCTCCGGAAATGCCGATGGTAACTTTCCTTATGCCGGTATGTAGCAATCGTTTTGCCAGCCCGTGCGTTTGAATATTGAAAACTTCGGAAAGGCTTTCATCATTCACTTCCTTCGCGGGAATAAAAGGATGAGGATTGAATCTGCGATACATTTTTTCCGGAGTCACGAAATCGATATAGTAATCAATCTCCTTTTTGATGAGAGACGTTGCTGACGGGTAGTTGCTGTTCTTCAACCGGTCGTAACGCAATGCCTCGATATCGATATCCGCAATGATCAACTCACTTTCCGGTGAAAACCGTTCCGACTCCGCCAGTATGGAGCCGTTTTCAGCAATAAAACAGGCTCCGGAAAAGACCATATCGGTAGTGGATTCACCCCATCCGGCCGAAGCATAGATATATGCCGCATTGCATCGCCCCGATTGTTGTTGTACAAGGGATTTCCGATAGTGGTTCTTCCCTACCAGTTCATTGCTTGCCGAAAGGTTGAATATCATGTCGGCTCCCAGCATCGCCAGTTCGGATGAGGGTGGGACAGGCATCCAGAGGTCTTCGCAGATTTCTATACCAAAGCTGCCGTAAGAAGAGTGGAAGATCATTCCTTTTGACGAGATTGGCACCTTGCTATTCTCAATATCTCCCGTGAGATCGAAGTTATCACCCTCTATATTTACAGTGAAATCGGTAAGGTTATCTCCGGAAGTGAACCACCTCTTCTCGTAATACTCGTTGTTATTGGGTATATAAGTTTTGGGGACAAAGCCCAGGATGCCATCACCCGACAATACGGCAGCCACATTGTAAAGACTGTTTTTGATACACAAGGGAAGCCCTACGATAACGATCATGGAAGGCCTCTTTTCCAAAAAAAGGATCAATTTGCATAATGACTCCAGTGCTTTTTGCTGCAATACCTTCTGGAAAAAAAGATCACCGCAGCTATAGGCCGTCAGGCACAGTTCCGGGAAGCAAAGTATCTGCACATTTTCCCGCTGTGCCTGCTCTATAACCCGTTTTATTTCTTCGGTATTGTAATCGCAGTCCGCCACCTTCAGTTTAGGTGACGCTGCTGCCACACGCAGAAATCCATGATCATTTATGTTCATATTCAATGCATTTTGAGTCCTTCTTACAAAAGTACATGAAAAACTTCGTCTTCCCAAGGGCGTGAAATGAAAAACTTTAGATTAATTACCGGTAAGTTAACTCCATCCGGTATCTCCATTGATCGAAGTAAAGATTCCATTGGCCGGACTCAACCTCACCCCGTTGAAAATCTATTGTTTCGCTTCGGGGATATTTTTTTTCGGGATAAAAATCTCCTGAGAAATCCGAATTGATATACAAGCGGTAGGAGTCGATGCCACTCATGAAAAATTCCCGTCCCGGCCGGATAGGGACAGGCTCGCCACGACCGAATGAAATATCCACCGGAATCCAACCTGATCCTTCAAAATAGACTTCCGCCCAGTCGTGGAGGTTCACTTCTCCCGGATGGGTCATCCATCCGCTCTGCCAACGGGCAGGAATACCTTTGTATCGCAACATGGTGATCAACAGCAACGCTACTTGTCCGCAGTCGCCTTTGCGGTTTTCGATAACGTATTCCGGAATATTGGCGATAGTGGAATATTCCAATGCGCTTGCCCAGGGGTAATTGGCTGCGATATAGCGATAGACTGCCTGAAGGATTTCTACCGGTGTTTCCGCATTCCGGGTTACGCTGTCGGTCAGTTCCCGTACAGCTTGTGAAAACCCGATGTGAGGTTTCTGTTCCGCGGTATATGTCCGGAACAGTGTACTATTCTTATCGTAAGGAGTTACCTCTATCTCCGACAGGTCGAACCATTCTCCCCGTGATGTGAATTGGAAATCGGCCCAAAAAACAGACGGTTCACCTTCTATGGCTTTTTGTTCCATATAGAGACTTGTGTGTGCCGTTTTGTCGTCAGATAAGATGTAATCGGGTTGTGAGGTTGCGAGCAGTTCCACATTTGTTTGTCTGTCGATATCCTTTCTGGGAAACGGTAGCCATACTTTCAATATTTCACCGTCCGGAACCGCATCTGCATTCACGGTCAGTGTATAGCGTACTTTCATACTCTTTTCAGGGAGGAGGTATTTCCCTTTCGTATCACTACTGATTTTGTGATTGAAAGCATCGGTCAATAAAGCATCATGCGGTACATCCGAACTTGGGAGAGATGCTAGGCTCAACACCCTTGCCGATGCATCCACCCTGAATATATTGGGTGCCGCATTCCGGAAATATCGTTTCTCTCCGTCGATAATTCTGAATTCGAGTGTCTTTGATTGTTCCCAGCTATCCATCAGTGAATCGGAAGGGGTAAATAACCGGTTTTTTTCTATCCAATTGATTATTTCATCTTTTGTTTTGTTGAAATCCAATTCCACTCTGTGCAAGGAGTCCTGCGTAAAGAGAAGAGCCTGTTGTTGCGCTTCGCTTAATTGTCCTTCCGATACAAGGGAATCAATTAGTTCTGTTGCTCTTGTAAAATTACCTGATACGATTTCTTTGTTGATCTCCTTGATAGAATAGTGGTGTTTTGGAGAAGAACAACCGAACAGGAACAGAAAAATAAGTAACCTTAAAGTCGTTCTCATTGGTTGTGATTTTTAAAGGTTTCATTATTATGTCGGCGATAGAAATTTCTAAATTATACATCTACTGATATGACAAGTTTTCCGCCAAGCCCTCTTTCCACTATATCCAGAAGCGTTTTAACCGTCAAGTTAGATCCGTCATTTTCTATACGCGAGATAAAAGTACGTTTTTTATTGATACGTTCGGCGAGTTGTTCCTGTGTGAGGTTTTGCTTTTCACGTGCATTACGTATTTGAATACCAAGACGTAATGCTTCCAGTTCACGTTCAAGTGCATCCCTCCGCTCTGTACCGCGTAAACCTATTACTTCATCTTTTACCTGATCAAATGTTTTTATATTCATTTTCCTTCCTCCTTTTCTTTGTAATATTCTTTCATTAGTTGTAAAGCCCTGCTAAGTTCTTGTTTGGGTGTTTTCTGTGTTTTTTTCTGAAATCCGCCAAGAAGAATTACAAACCTTTTTCCATCGAAAAAACAAAAAATACGGAAAATATTGCTTCCCAATTGTATGCGTATTTCAAAAAGACCATCACGTAGATGTTTCAGATAACGCTCAGGAATAATGTCAATATATTCTATTATTTCAATTGTTTTTGCAATTTTATTTTGGACTTTTTCATTTTGTCGCGCATAAAAGTCTTGAAAATAATTCTTGTATGTAACAACTGTCCGTATTCTTTTCATTTTACAAATGTAATTTAAAAGTTACATTAAAGCAAATAACCGGATCAATTATTTTTTAAGAGGAAGTCATTTTGTTCAGGGATGGAAGTAATTGGTTTAAATACTGATTGCCTGTGTCAGCCGTAGTATTTCCGGCATTCTCTCAAGCAGTGTTTCCATTGAGTCGAAAACTACCGAAGCGCCTGCGTCGGCCAGTACGGAGTCGGGGAGGGGACCCGTATTCACGGCGATGGTAAAGATACCAGCCCTTACGGCTGATTCGATACCCAAGGGTGCATTTTCTATAACAATAGCCTGGTTGGGTTTCAGATCACCGCCTTTCTGTAACCCCATCAGATAAGGTTCAGGATCGGGTTTGCCGTGCTCCACATCAAAAGCAGTCACCATGGTTTGGGGTGTGAACACTCCCGGGAAGTGTGTATCAAGCCGGTCCAGCAGTGAGGGCTGACCTGATCCGGTGACCAGTACGGGTTTTAGTCCGTTCGCCTGTACAAATTCCAGTACTTCCGCAGCTCCGGGAAGGATATCGCCACTGTTATATTGCTGGAACAGGTCAGTTTTACGGGTATAAATCTTTTTTATTTCCTCATCCGTGGCATCACGGTGCAGATTTCGTTGAAAAACGGTGTTGATGGTCGATTTGCCGATCCTGCCTTCGTGAAGATAAAATTCGTAGGGCAGGTATTGGAGTTCCATTTCATCCATTGTCTGCCGCCACGACTTATCATGTGCCGGCATGGAATCGTACAGTACGCCGTCCATATCGAAAATAACGGCTTTAAGATCGAAATGTGTGAACGAATATGTATGAAGATAATCTGAGAGTATTTGTTCCATTTTAAATGTTTGTTGCGATATAATTCGCTTAATCATTCAAATGTACAAAAAAAACAAATATTGTGCAATTTATTTGTTTTCCGCCAACCGTTTTACTTCTTCTAATCCATTGGTAAATCCTTCATTCATATCATGTTCATATTCATCCTCCACATCAACGGATACGGTCAGTGTGGTGATACCATCCGATTCACTCAGCAGATATTTCTCAAAAGACCCTCCCTCTCCGTAGGTTTTGCCTTCAATTCCGTTCAGCATCTCTCCCAGATGGTTGAAAATTACTTCATACGGTTCTTCCAGTTTCGTGATGGTCGCGAACATTCCGTTACGATCCGGATCCAGGAATAGCGTCTTTCCTCCGATTTTCCAGTCAGACTCATAGTGAGATCCCGGCATAAAATGTTTTGTCCATTCCCGGTATGTATCGTCGTTCCACAACGTTTCCCATACTTTTTCAACCGGAGCATGTATCTTCTTTTCAAATGAGATTGTCTTCATACGATTAAATTTTAGAACCAAGTCAAGATAATTTAATCATCTTCTTGGATGTTAATCTTTTCTTATGGTTGTTTCATACGATAATTATTCGACTGTTAATAACCTTGTTATTTCTTTATGGCTTCGCTTTAAACGAACCAACGGGAAATATTCTGTTGGTTTAACAGCCACTAAATAGAAAAAGTTGCCCATGGGCAACTTTTCTTACCATATGACAAGAAAAATGCAATTATAACCTTGCCTTGATCGCCTTGGTAGCTTCTTCAAAACCCGGTTTTTCCAGCAGGGCGAACATATTCTTTTTATAGGCTTCCACTCCCGGCTGGTTGAATGGGTTGATCCCAAGCAGGTAGCCGCTGATGCCGCACGCTTTTTCGAAGAAATAGATCAACTGTCCGATATATTTTTCGTTCAATTTGGGAATTTTTATCGTCAGGTTGGGAACGCCGCCGTCCACATGGGCAATGCGTGTACCCAATTCTGCCATCTTGTTGACTTCGTCCACCCTCTTTCCTTCCAGGTAGTTCAATCCATCGAGGTCTCTATCATCATGCGGGATCAGTACTTTTTCGTTCGCCTCTCCAATCGTTACTACTGTTTCGAAGATGGTACGTTCGCCTTCCTGTATCCACTGCCCCATAGAATGGAGATCGGTAGTGAAGTCGACTGCTGCCGGGAAGATACCCATGCCCTCTTTCCCTTCACTTTCGCCGTAAAGTTGCTTCCACCATTCGGCCAGGTAATGGAGTTTGGGGTGATAGTTTACCAGTATCTCAATCTTTTTGCCCCGTTTGTACAGTTCATTGCGGATTACCGCGTAGATGGCGGGTAGATTATAATCAAAAGAGGTGGAAGGTACTGTTGCTTTTTCTATTTCTACAGCTCCGGCTACCAGTTTACGGATATCTATTCCTGCTACGGCAATCGGAAGTAATCCCACCGGTGTGAGTACGGAGTAACGCCCCCCTACATTATCGGGGATAACAAATGTTTTGTATCCTTCGGTGTCGGCCAAAGTACGAAGCGCACCTTTCGATGCATCGGTGATGGCTACAATCCGTTTTCTGGCTTCCTCTTTGCCCACCTTCTCCTCCAGTTGGTCTTTCAGTAACCGGAAAGCGATGGCCGGTTCGGTGGTTGTACCCGATTTCGAGATATTGATGATACCGAACCGCTTGTCATTGAGGTACCGCATCAGTTCGTAAAGGTAGTCTTCGCTGATATTGTTCCCTGCATAAAGGATGACAGGATTTTTGCGGTCTTCTTTTTCCTGTAACCAGTCGAATGAAGAGGAGAGCGCGTCGATCACCGCACGGGCGCCGAGGTAACTTCCGCCAATACCCACTACTACCACTGCATCGCAGTGAGTGCGGAGTACTGTGGCTGCATCTTCAATTTCCCTCAATATCTGGTCGGTAATAGAGGAGGGGAGTGTTACCCATCCCAGGAAATCGTTGCCTTCGCGTGAGCCGTCATGAAGCGCCTGATTGCAGGCGGTTGCTTGTGCCGACTGTTTCAGAATATCCTCTTCCGAAAGGAATCCGGAGAGATCTTTAATCTGTAATTGAATCGTATCCATTTTTTGTTGATTTGTTTATTTGATTGAAACTAGAAATTAGAAGTCTGAAGTTGAGAAGTCAAGAATAATAATTCTTCATTATTTAGTCTTATTAAATTCCTTCGCTTCCCACTTAGGGGCCTTCTCCCCGGTCTCCCATTCACCCGGTCTCCCCGGTCACTTTTCCGCTCTTCCTCTGATTTTTCAGAAGAAGTCGATCAGCTTCTTAATGCCATTTTGTGGGGAGAGCTTTTCGTAAAGTATCCGGTAGACCGTTTCGGCAATGGGGATATCGATGTTGAAACGGCTGTTCAATTCATGGATACACTTTGCCCCGTAGTATCCTTCCGCAATCATCTCCATTTCCAGTTGCGCTGACTTCACGGAATAGCCTTTCCCGATCATTGCTCCGAGCGTTCTGTTCCTACTGAACTGTGAATAGCCTGTCACAAGCATGTCTCCAAGGTAGTGCTGTTCGGTGATGTTGCGTTCAAGCGGAATCACTCCATTGAGGAATCGCGACATCTCTTTGGCGCAGTTGCTCATCAGCACCGCCTGGAAATTATCGCCATACAACAATCCCTGGCAGATACCTGCAGCGATGGCGTAGATGTTCTTCAGTACGGCAGCCAGTTCAATACCCACCACATCATCCGAGACGGCAGCCTTGAGTATTCTCGAGTTGATGGCTTCCGAAAGCAGTTTCGCCTTTGTCTGGTCTTTGCTGGCAACGGTCAGGAATGAGAGCCGTTCCAATGCCACCTCTTCGGCATGGCAGGGGCCGGAAAGCACGCCTGTATTTTCGATAGGAATCTTAAAATTACTGGCAAGGAATTCACTCATCACCATGTTGTCGTTTGGAATGATCCCTTTCAGTGCCGATACCATGAATTTTCCTTTGAAGGTATTGTTCCAGATACGCCGGAAATATTGTTTCACATAGGGAGAAGGGATAGCGATGATGATGGTGTCGGAGTCCTTGATTGCCTTTTCCAGATTCGAATAGAAGGTGATCTGGGCCAGGTTGAATTTCACATTGGGCAGATAGCCGGGGTTGTGGCCGAGCTTATAAAAACCCTCTATCTGATCATCCCGCCGGATGAACCAGTTCATATGCTTCTGGTTCATCAGTACGATTTTCGCCAGCGCCGTTCCCCATGTTCCGCCGCCCAGAATACAAATTTTGCCGATAGAATCCATTATATGTTTTTTTACAATCAGGCTTTAAAGTTCCGAGGCATTAGCTACCCATGTTTTTACCTCATCAGGGGTGGGATTGACCAAATTCAGTTTGAATTTTTTATTCAATCCACATATCTCCTGGTGGAGTTTGTTGGGATTCAGTTCTTTGAGACTTTTTACCCGGACATATCCCGCCTGCTGAAGCGGATCGACCCACTCCTGCGGTATGCCGATGTCGGTATAATGTGATACGGCATCTTTTTTAACTGTTTTTTCCGGACGCATCATCGGGAAAAGCAGCACTTCCTGTATAGAGGTTTGTCCCGTAAGCAACATGGCAAGCCTGTCCATCCCGATACCCATCCCTGATGTGGGCGGCATGCCGTATTCTAAGGCGCGCAGGAAATCCTGATCAATGAACATTGCCTCATCGTCTCCTTTCTCGGAGAGGCGGAGTTGTTCCTCGAACCGTTCACGCTGATCGATCGGATCGTTCAGTTCGGTATAAGCATTTGCCAGCTCTTTCCCGTTGACCATCAGTTCAAACCGTTCGGTCAGTTCAGGATTTTCACGATGGCGTTTACAGAGTGGTGACATCTCGATGGGATAGTCGATGATAAAGGTAGGCTGTATATATTTTCCTTCGGCTTTTTCACCAAAGATCTCGTCGATCAGCTTGCCTTTCCCCATGGTCTCATCCTGTTCTACGCCCAGCTGTTTGCATACATCGCGTAATTGATCCTCATCCATTCCGCTGATATCGATGCCGGTGTGTTCCCTGATAGCGTCGATCATGGTCACCCTCCGGTAAGGTGCTTTGAAATCGATCTCAATGTCACCCACTTTCGTTTTTGTCGTGCCGAGTACTTTCATCGCGACATGCTCCAGCATCTGTTCGGTGAATTCCATCATCCACTTATAATCTTTATAGGAGACGTATATTTCCATTACCGTGAATTCCGGATTGTGCGTACGATCCATCCCCTCGTTGCGGAAGTTACGTGAGAACTCATAAACACCCTCAAGTCCGCCCACGATCAACCGTTTCAAATAGAGTTCATTGGCGATCCGGAGATAGAGTTCGATATCGAGTGCATTCATGTGGGTGATGAACGGTCTCGCTGCAGCTCCACCGGGAATATTTTGCAGTACGGGAGTATCTACTTCCAGATAACCATAGCTGTTAAAGAATTCACGCATAGCATCGAAGATGCGGGTACGCTTTACGAAAATATCTTTTATACCGTCATTCACTAACAGGTCTACATACCGCCTGCGGTATCGTAATTCGGGATCGGAGAATTTATCGTACGCTACGCCGTCTTTCATTTTCACGACAGGCAGCGGCTTCAATGATTTTGACAATAAAGTGAGTTTTTCCGCATGTACGGATATCTCACCTGTTTTGGTACGGAAAACGAAACCCTCTACACCTACGAAATCACCTATATCAGTCAATCGTTTGAAAACGGTATTATAGAACTCTTTATCTTCACCGGGACAAATATCGTCGCGGGTAATATAGACCTGAATACGACCTTTGGAGTCCATCAACTCAATAAAGGATGCTTTCCCCATGATCCGGCGGCTCATGATCCGTCCGGCAATACTTACCGAACGGCGCTCTGCTTCGTCGTTGAATTCATCTTTTATCTCGGTGGAATAGGCGTTTACATTATACAGGGCGGCGGGATAAGGTTCCACTCCCAGTGCTCTCAATTCTTCCAGGCTTTGCCTGCGTATGATTTCCTGTTCACTCAGTTCTGAATTATGCATAAATAGGGTCTTTTCTCAGCCATTTTTATTCCAAATAAATTTATTCCATTCACACATAGCGAAATAGATCGTCTGTGAATGTGTGCGGACAGACAACGGCTCTTCGGCTGCAAAAGTACAAAATAATTCATAAATAAACATATATCTATGCTATAACATTGTCAAACTGGTTTGTTTTCATATAACCAGAATAAATTACGGAAAAAATTCTTTAATTGCGGATTATTTATTACATTTGTAGAATGTAATTTGTGCATTGTGATTATTTATCCTGAGAAATGCAGGGTAAAAGTATTTGTCGAAGAGACATTTTGTTAATTTCTTGAGCCATGTGAAGATGAATGTTGATCGAGTAAATGAAATAGTAAATGGGAAGGTGCTTTTTGTATCGGATCCCTTTCTCCTGTACACAAGTGCTTTTGCATCGGATCTGATGAGCGATGTACTGCGCTATTATATGGAAAACACGCTCCTGATAACAGGACTGTGCACTCTGCAGGCAGTCCGTACTGCAGAGATCTCCAATATTTCCTGCATTATTTTCGCTCGTGGAAAACGGGTGTCAAACGATATGCTCCAACTGGCCAAAGAGTACAATATAGCAATCATTGAGTCCGGATTGACCATGTTCGAAATTTCCGGCAGGCTTTATCAAAACGGATTAAAGCCGATTGTAGATTAATCCCGACAAGTAGGGACGTGTAGTGCCAATGTAACTAATGTGGCAATCCCGACAAATCGGAACAGGTAGTGCAGATTTGATGATTAATATGGAAAGACTGGGGAGAGTATGATTGAGAGATGATTTGGTGATTTGAATGAAGATAGAGTACCATATAGAAGGGGGAGATTTCAGTGCTGCAGGCAGTGCGAGTTCAGAAATAAAGAAAATATTGAAACAATTCAATATTTCGCCGTTTCTGTTGCGCAGGATAGCAGTCGCTCTTTATGAGTCGGAGATGAATGTGGTTGCTCATGCTTACCGGGGTATCATGAGAGTGGAGATCCAACCCTCTGGTATTCGTGTGGTGGTAGAGGACGAAGGTCCCGGTATTGAGGATATTGAAAAAGCTATGGAAGAAGGCTTCTCCACGGCCACGGAAGAAGTTCGTCAGATGGGATTTGGTGCGGGAATGGGACTTCCCAATATCAAAAAAAACAGTGATGAAATGAGACTTATTTCTACTCCCGGCATAGGAACTCAATTGGAGTTCAGAGTGAAGTTTTGATGCGGTTATGAAAGACAGGAACTACACACATTCCATACAGATTGATCCGGACAGATGTATCGGGTGCTCGCATTGTATGCGTATATGTTCCACACGGGCTATTCGCATCGTGGATGGGTATGCACAGATACAACCCGAAAGGTGTGTCGATTGCGGCGAATGTTTCCGGGCCTGTCCGCAGCGGGCGATCTATGCTAAAGATGACGGCCTTGATAGCCTTCCTGTGGAAAACTACAAGATAGCCCTCGTACCTTCGGTTTTTATCGGTCAGTATTCTTCAGAATATTCTGCGACTCAGGTGCTGAATGCCGTGAAACAGATCGGCTTCGACGAGGTATTTGAAGTAGAGCAGGCCGTCGATTTCATGAAGGAAGCTTATCTGTTCATGGCGGAGGAAAATCCTTCACGTCCGATGATCAGTTCCTATTGTCCTGCGGTGGTGAGGCTTATCCAGGTTCAATATCCTTCACTTACCGGACAGATCATGCGGTTGAAAGCTCCCCACGATATTGCTGCGATTTATCTCCGGATATCGAAAGAGAAAGAGGGGATCGATCCCGATAAGTTATCCATTTATTATATTACTCCCTGTGCTGCGAAAATTGTAGCTGCCCGTGTGCCGGTGGGAGAGGCGAATTCGCCCATAGACAGCACTGTCAATATGACGATGATCTACAATAAGACATCCAGAATATTATATGACTTTAAAAAACCGGGATTACACAAGACATTCGCTAATATGAGTCCCGATTCGGTCAACTGGTCGTTATCGGGAACCGAAAAGAAATATTTTCCCGGAAGAGGCCTTGCTATTGACGGAATGGATAATGTAATCGAATTTCTGGAGAAACTCGAATCGGGCCAGATCTCTGACATCGATTTTCTGGAGATGCGTGCGTGCGATCAGGGCTGTGCCGGCGGTATCCTCTGCCCCGGGAACAGGTTTCTGACGGTAGAACGGTTAGGAGAAAGACAGAAAAGATTGCAAAAACTAAAAGATGCGGATAACGGAAAAGTGATGAATTCTCTGATGGATTGCAGGGAAGTGCTTCAGGCAATGTCTGGTATCGACCCAGTCTATCCGCGTGATGGTTTGTTGCTGGATGAGGATATGGAAAAAGCCCTTATTAAACTCCAACGGATAGAGAGGCTGATGACCTATTTCCCCGGTTTCGACTGCGGTGCATGTGGCGCACCGGGTTGCAGGAGCCTTGCAGAGGATATTGTAAAAGATAAGGCGAGTATCTCGCACTGTGTGTTTGTGCAGCGTGTGATGGAGAAGAATTATAAACTGAGTCCCGACCAGGCCTTTGTAGTCATAGAGAAAATATGGGGGAAGGGCAGGCTTGATAAATATGTGGATAAAGTGTAAAGGTGTAAAAGTGGGAAGGAGGGAATAAGAAATAGGAAGTTTTTCATTTTTAGTTTTTCACTTTTAATTTTTAATTTAATTATATGAAGATCAGTCTGAATAACCTGAAAGAAAAATTGAACTACGAGTGCCTGTCGGGTGAAGCATGGCTCGACAGGGTTGTGGACGGCGCTTATGTCTCCGATTTGCTAAGTGACGTGATGGGTAAGGCAGAGCCCGGTATGATCTGGATCACTTCGCAGGTGCATAAGAATATCGTGGCGGTGGCTTCGCTAAAGGAATTGAGCGCTATCATAGTGGTCAATGAGCGGAAAGTGGATCCGGAAGTGCTCGAGCAGGCTGAATTGGAAGAAGTGGCCATCCTGGCATCTGGGAAACCTGCTTTTGAAACTGCAGGAGAACTGTACCAAATAATTCGGTTGTGATTCAGTAGTTGTTCGATTGTGGCTTGATAATTATTTGATAATAACACGAACGAAGCGAATCGAAAATCCCGCAAGGCGGGAAACAGCAGCCGTGGCTGAACAATGAGAGCGAAGCGGATGAATAACGCGAAGCGAATAACGTGCGCAACACGAATTACATGCGCAACACGAATAAATGATGAATGCCGATTTACATATACATACCTGTCTTTCTCCCTGTGGAGATCTGGATATGAGCCCGCGTAATATTATCCGTATTGCAAAGGAGAAAGGGTTGCAGATAATCGGCATTACCGATCATAACAGCACAAGGAATGTACGGGTATGTATGGAATTGGGTGAAAAGGCAGGGCTATATGTTATTCCCGGATGTGAGGTGAATACACGGGAAGAGGTGCATACACTCTGTTATTTTCCCCACCTGCAGGCGGTGGAAGCGTTTCAGTCTTATCTGGATGAACGGATGACAAATATGAAAAATGATCCCGTTCGCTTTGGATATCAGGTCGCAGTGGATGAAAACGACCGGATCGTCTATGACGAAGAGCGTTCGTTGTTTATGAGCATAGAGGATGAAGTAGAGGGTGTGGCGGAACAGGTACACCGGTTGGGTGGTATTTTTGTGCCTGCACATATTGACCGGCCGAAGAACAGCCTGATCAGTCAACTCGGCTTCATTCCTTTTGACCTGGAATATGAAGCGTTAGAGATTTCAAAGGCAACAACCCCAGGCGCATTTCTCAGGAGTCATCCTGAACTGGTGGGGAAGCGTTTCCTGCAAGGTTCAGATGCCCATTATCCGGAGGATATTGCCCATGCCTATACCCGGTTTGAAATGAAGAAACCGACCTGGGAAGGTTTCATAGATGCATTGTGTCATTCCCGATTCGAAACATATAGTATCGAAGCCGGTCGTTATGCCGGAACAGGGTGGAGCGTGTGCGGGGAAGATACATAACCGGAGGAAAGTGCATGATTAAAACGGAAGATTGGATATGATTGATCTGGCTATGCATATAATGGATATCGTACAAAATTCCCTGCGTGCCGGTGCGGGGAGGATCGGGATCGACCTGATAGTGAATAGTCGCGATCACACGTTGCTGCTCCGCATAAAAGATGATGGTGCCGGTATGGATACGGAGATGGTGAAGAAACTGGACGATCCTTTCTTTACCACCCGTACCACCCGAAAAGTCGGTTTAGGAGTTCCCTTTTTGAAAATGACCTGTGAACAGACAGGCGGAAGACTGAAAGTATTTTCAGAAGAAGGTAGAGGCAGTGTAATGGAAGCGATCTACCGTACCGATCATCCCGACTGTCTGCCGTTGGGCGATATGGGAGGATATCTTGCTCTCTTATTAAGAACAAATACCCATATCTGTTTCCGGTTTACCTTCCGGATTGATGATGCAGAATTTATACTGGATTCCGATGAGTTGAAGAAACAGGGAATTGAATTACAACATCCCCAGATGCTGGATGCAGTAAGGGAATATATCCGGGAGAATCTGAAGCAGATTTGCGGAAAACGGCCGACATACGGATTTTTGTGTATGTGAGTATGGGGGAAAGGTGGGAAATGGAGAATGAAAAATGAAAAATGAAGAATGAAAAGTGGAAACTGGAGATTGGGGAGAGTGGGAGAGAGACCGGATGATAAGCTGATTAATTCTATGATTTTTTGATGTGCCATTAATCTGGTAGTTGGGGTTGATAATTAGTAACTGGTAATTAGTAATTTAAGATAATATGACAGAAATCAGAACGCTCGCCGACCTGAAAAGAAGGCAGGAAGAGGTGATGTCCCGTATGAGGTTAAGGGACAGAGCCGAGGATCCGGACTCGCTGGTGCAGGTAAAAGTAGCTATGGCCACCTGTGGTATTGCTTCGGGCGCCAAAGAGGTGATGGAGTTTTTTGTGGAGGAGCTCGACAAAAGAAAAATCGATGCGGTTGTCACGCAGACAGGATGTATGGGCTACTGTTTTGCAGAGCCTACAGTAGAAGTTACCCTGCCGGGCAGGGAGGCGATGGTCTTCGGTTATGTGGACACACGAAAAGCGGATGAGATTATCGAACGCTATATAAAAGAAGGGGAATTGGTGGATGGCATCATCCCGCAAAATTACAATACCATCTAAAACAGAGCTTATGAGTCGTTACAAAATGCATTTACTTGTCTGTGGAGGTACCGGTTGCCACTCTTCCGAAAGTAATCTGGTGTATGAAATGCTGCGCGACGAAGTGGAAAGAAAGGGGCTGGAGAGAGATGTACAGGTTATTCGCACCGGATGTTTCGGTTTTTGTGAAAAGGGGCCTATCCTTAAGATCCTGCCCGATAACACTTTTTACACGCAGGTAAAACCAGTCGATGCCAAAGAGATCATCGACGAACATATTATCAAGGGGCGGCGGGTATACCGGCTGCTTTATACCGATCCCGAGACGGAAGAGCATGTTCCTGATTCGAAACATATGGGGTTCTATAAAAAGCAATTACGCATAGCGCTTCGCAACTGCGGCTCCATCGATCCGGAGAATATTGATGAATCTATCGCGCGTGATGCTTATCAGGCATTGGGGAAGGTGCTTACCGAATATACTCCTGGGGAGACTATCGACCTGATCAAACGGTCGGGATTACGCGGCCGCGGTGGTGCCGGTTTCCCAACCGGACTGAAATGGGAGATCGCGGCCCGGAATGACGCCAATCAGAAGTATGTGGTCTGCAATGCCGATGAAGGGGATCCCGGAGCATTTATGGATCGTTCCATCCTGGAAGGTGACCCGCACTCTATCCTTGAGGCGATGGCTATCTGTGGTTATTGTATTGGTGCTACAAAAGGGGTGGTCTATATCCGGGCGGAATACCCATTGGCCATTAAGCGGTTGAAAATTGCCATCGCTCAGGCGCGTGAATATGGATTGCTGGGAGATCAGATCTTTGGTACCGGTTTCAGCTTCGATATCCAATTAAGATATGGTGCCGGTGCGTTTGTCTGTGGTGAAGAAACAGCGCTTATCCATTCCATGGAAGGGAAACGGGGCGAACCGTCCAACAAGCCGCCCTTCCCTGCGCAGAGCGGTTACCTGGGGAATCCGACCAATGTGAACAATGTGGAGACACTGGCCAATATACCGGTGATTATACTTAAAGGAGCTGAATGGTTTTCCTCTATCGGCACGGAGCGGTCGAAAGGAACAAAAGTATTTGCCCTGGCGGGTAAGATCAATAATGTGGGGTTGATAGAGGTACCTATGGGTATTACACTCCGGGAGATCATTTATGAGATCGGAGGAGGTATCAAGAATGGGAAGAAATTCAAAGCGGTGCAGACCGGAGGGCCGTCGGGAGGCTGTCTTACCGAAAAGCATCTCGACACGCCTATTGACTACGAAAGCCTGACTGCAGCCGGCTCTATGATGGGGTCGGGGGGGATGATCGTGTTGGATGAGGATGATTGTATGGTATCGGTGGCAAAGTTCTACCTTGGTTTTATTGTGGAGGAATCCTGCGGAAAATGCGCTCCTTGTCGCATCGGTAATAAGCGGTTGCATGAAACCCTCGGTAGGATCACCGATGGGAAAGGGATGCAGGAAGATATCGAGAAACTCAGAAATTTGGGTAGTGTTATCAAAGATACTTCATTATGCGGGCTGGGGCAAACATCTCCCAATCCGGTACTCTCCACTCTTGATAATTTTATGGATGAGTACCTGGAGCATGTACATGATAAGAAATGCCGTTCAGGTCAATGTAGAGACTTGCTCTATTATGTGATATCGGAGAAGGATTGTATCGGATGTATGGCCTGTAAGAGGGTGTGCCCCACACATGCCATCAGCGGTGAAAAGAAAGAGGTACATGTTATCAATCAGGAGATCTGTATCAAATGCGGCGCCTGTATGGAGAAATGCCAGTTTGATGCCATCAGCCTGATGAATGATTACCCGAGAGCGAGTGTTGAAATTACTAATTACTAATTACCAATGACTAATGACTAATGAATCAGTAGGGCATAAATCATGAAATTGTGAATTGCAAATCGACGTAGTCAAATCATGAAATCGTATAATTATAAATTAAAAATCAGCAAAGCTAAATCTTGAATCTTGAATTTGAAATTATGATTGAACTGACAATAGATAATAAAAAGGTACAGGTAGAAGAGGGTACTACCATCCTGAAAGCGGCCCGAAAAGCGGGTGTTGAAATACCCACATTATGTCACTTTGAACTGTGCGACATGGGTATCGAAAATAAACCGGGCGGATGCCGCATTTGTGTGGTGGAGGTGGAAGGACGCCGTAATCTGGCGCCTTCATGTATGACGGAAGCACAAAACGGAATGGTGATCCATACCCATAATATAAGAGTGTTGAATGCGAGGACGACAGTGCTTAAACTGATCATCTCCGACCATCCGTTCGATTGCCTGGTCTGCGCTAAATCGGGACAATGCGAATTGCAAAGTCTCGCCATACAGTTCGGTATCAGAAGCCAGCCATATGAAGGCGAGCAATCCCGGTACCGGAAAGATACTTCTCCTTCCATCATCCGCGATGTGGACAAATGTATCATGTGCCGCAGGTGCGAGATGATGTGCAATGAAGTGCAGACTGTAGGTGCTCTTGCGGCTGTAAACCGCGGATTTATGTCGGTAGTGGCGCCTGCTTTCGAGATGAACCTCGAAGACTCACCCTGTACCTATTGCGGACAGTGTGTGTCGGTTTGTCCGACCGGCGCACTGACCGAGGTGGATCATACCAACGATATCATCCGTGCTTTGAGTGATCCCACTAAAACAGTAGTGGTGCAGACGGCTCCTGCCGTACGCGCTGCCTTGGGAGAGGAATTCGGCCTGCCACCCGGTACGCTGGTCACCGGAAAAATGGTCTCTGCCCTTCGTGAACTGGGATTCGATTACATATTCGATACCGACTTCAGTGCCGACCTGACCATCATGGAGGAGGGGACAGAGTTGCTGCAACGCCTTCAGCAGTATCTGGCAGGAGATACGGAAGTGCGGCTGCCGATCCTCACATCATGCTGTCCGGGATGGGTGAACTTCTTTGAACATAATTTCCCCGATCTGCTGGATGTACCCTCTACGGCAAAATCGCCACAACAGATGTTCGGTGCCATTGCCAAGTCTTATTTCGCCGAAAAGACAGGAGTGAACCGGAAAGATATGATCGTGGTCTCCATTATGCCTTGTCTGGCAAAGAAATATGAGTGCCAGCGCGATGAGTTCAAGGTAGATGGTAACCCCGACGTGGATTATTCCATCTCTACCCGTGAACTGGCTGCATTTATCAAGCAGGCCAATATAGATTTCCTCAATCTTCCCGATGGGGATTTTGACGACCCGCTGGGAGAATCATCCGGTGCAGGTGTGATCTTCGGTAATACCGGAGGAGTGATTGAGGCGGCTTGCCGTACGGCATACGAGCTCTATACCGGCAAGACATTGGAAAAAGTCGATTTTCATGCGCTGCGGGGCATGGAAGGTATCCGTTCCGCGACAGTCGATTTCGACGGATTGCAACTTAATATAGGTATAGCGCATGGTCTGGGGAATGCCCGTAAGCTGCTGAATGATGTAAAGGCCGGCAAGTCGCAGTACCATGCGATTGAAATCATGGCCTGCCCGGGAGGATGTATTGGTGGCGGGGGACAGCCTTATCATCATGGTAACAGTGAGATACTTAGTAAACGGATTGCGGCCATCTACACTGAAGATGAGCGTAAAGTGATCCGGAAATCACATGAAAACCCATCCATCATCAGGCTTTATGAAGAGTATCTGGGTAAGCCCGGCAGCCATAAAGCGCACCAACTGCTCCATACCGAGTATTTCCCGAAGAGTAACGAGGTTACTATCCATTTGCATGGTTAAAGAAAGTGGAAAGGTGGGATGAGAATTGAAAATGGACAATTGACAATTGACAATGGAAAGTTGACAAGATTCCAAATCTTGAATCTTAAATCTTGAATTTTAAATCTGAAATAGTGATGAATCAGAAAATAAATATAGCGCCTGCGGTGTTTGAGTATATGGAGAAGGTGGCCGGTACCGACGGTGTAGAGGTGAGAGTGAATCTTCCGAAGGAGAAGATCGGAAAGATCAATGAGATTTGCGATGCATTCAACAATGATCCCGGAGAATTGATTAATGTATTGCACGAAATACAACATACGTTCGGTTACATACCTGCAGAAGTGCAGGATGTGGTGGCTCACAATCTGCACCTGCCTGTTGCACAGGTATATGGTGTAGTTACTTTCTACACTTTTTTCTCGATGATCCCCAAAGGAGAGCATCCTGTCTCTGTCTGTACCGGTACAGCCTGTTATGTCCGTGGAGCCGAGAGGGTGCTGGAGGAGTTCAGGAAAGAACTGGGAGTGGAGGTAGGAGAGACTACCTCTGATGGGAAATTCTCCATCAATTGCCTCCGTTGTGTGGGTGCTTGCGGTCTGGCGCCGGTAGTGTTGGTAGGTGAGAAAGTGTACGGACGGGTGTCACCCGATGGAGTGAAGGCGATCATTGCGGAGTATAAAAAGTAATATGGTTTCTCTTGATAAGGTCTTTTGTAAAAGAAATGACTATCCTGAGCATTGTCTTTTTTATGTGCTGTTTCAGTTGTCGGGAAACAGGGGCAGGTTCACTGGTTCCTTTTCGAGCATCTTGGTCGCCCTCCTGAAAATCCCATGGATATATGCCAGCACCATCCCGTAATTGGTTACCGGTACACCCTGTTGAATAAAGGGGTGAAGCCGGTTGAGCAACTGCTTGCGGGTGATCATGCAGCCGCCGCATTGGATGACGAGGGAAAAATTCCGTATATTCGAGGGAAGTTCTGAGAGCCCCGAAACGACCGTGAAATGGAGTCGTTTTCCGGTGAATTGCTGTAGCAACTTCGGGATTTTCACCCTGCCTATATCGTCACAACTGGTCTGATGTGTACAACTTTCCAGTAAAAGGATATGGTCGCCGTCTTTGAGCCGGGAGATGTGTGGCGTACCTTCCAAAAATGCCGTGAAATTACCTTTCATACGGGCGAAGAGGATGCTGAAGCTGGTTAGAGGGATTTCTTCCGGGAGTGCTTCAGCCACAATCCCGAACACCGAACTGTCGGTAATCACCAATGCGGGCTTGATGCCCAATTGTAGAAAGTCGGGGATTTCGCTTTCCCTTACTACTACTGTCACACACTGGTTGTCGAGTGCATCACGGATCGTTTGATTTTGTGGCAGGATCATTCGCCCTTCCGGTGCTTCGCTATCGATGGGTGTGACGAGTAGTACCACATCTTTTGGACGTACCAGGTCGCCGATCAATGAACTCCTTTGAAAAGCCGTTGCCGGAATGATTCGTTTTAATGCGGTGATTAACCTGTCTTTATCGGCCGGGTTGATAGTACTGAAATCGATAATCTCCGCATTAGAATGCTGTTTAATGGCGGTTACGGTGATGGCGGCGATTTTGTCGATATCGTTTTTATTATGGGCGAAAAGATAAGGTACCTCATTCTTTTTAAATTGTTCGATCAGTTGCACCTCATAATCGCCAAACTGATTACCGGCAATCAGGAGGATGGCACAATCGACTTTCCGGATTACTTCCTGTGATTTCCGGATTTTTTTATTCCCGATCTCTCCCAGGTCATCTATTCCGGCAGTATCGATCAGTATGGCCGGCCCGATATTGAAGATCTCCACCGATTTTTTTACTGGATCGGTCGTCGTTCCCGGGAAGTTAGACACAATGGAGATATCTTGTCCGGTGAGCATGTTGATTAACGAACTCTTGCCCGTATTTCTACGGCCGAATATACCGATATGTAAACTGTTTATGCTCATAATTAACGATATAGATCCCTCTCTCCCTGTTTGATCCTGGCGATTTTATCCCTCACCTCATTCTGCATTTTTTCATTCAGTTCATCCATATTTTTCTCTATCACTTTCCATCCTTTTTGCGCGGTTGTTTCGGGTGCATAGTCTTCCAGATATTCTGCCAGTGTGAGTATCGCATTGGGTGTGCAGAACCGTTTGATAAAGCCCGGGACTGAAAACTCCATGAAGTGTTCACCGGTTCTGCCGAGACGATAACAGGCAGTACAGAACGAAGGGAGCATCGCCTGTTGCAGCAACTCTTCGATGACCTCATTGAGTGAACGGTCGTCGTTGATATGGAACTGGCTCCTGTTCAGGTCGAGATTCTTCTGTTGGGAAACATAACTGCCCAGTTCTATTTTCGTCCCGCCGTCAATTTGTGAGACACCATATTGTATCAGTTCATTACGCAGTGTTGCCGGTTCGCGGGCGGTAAGGATCATGCCGGTATAAGGCACAGCCAGACGCAGGATTGCTACCAGACGGGTAAATTCTTTATCGGAAGCGAAATAATGCTTCCCTATCCTGAGCATCGAAGCATCTTTAATCCTGGGAAAAGAGATGGTATGCGGCCCTACGTTATAGCATGCCTCCAAATGATTGGTATGGCGTACCAGTCCCATCACTTCGAAGCGCCAGTCATAAAGGCCGATCAACGCGCCGATACCTACATCATCCAGACCGGCCTCCTGTGCCCGGTCGAGTGAAGTGAGCCGGTAGTCATAATCGGCTTTTTTTCCCCATAGATGATAATTTTTATATGCTTCCCGGTGATAAGTCTCCTGAAATACCTGATAGGTGCCGATACCCGCCTCTTTCACCATGCGGAATCCTTCTATATCCAGCGGTGCCGCATTGATATTCACCCGCCGGATTTCACCGCGCCCCTTTTTTACGCTATAAGCTGTTTTTACCGTCTCCGCGATGAATCCGGGATTGTATTCGGCATGCTCCCCGAAGACCAGTATCAACCTTTTCTGTCCACTCTCTTCCAGGGCTTCGATCTCTTTTATCAATTCATCCCTGGAAAGTGTTTTCCTCACCTGTTCCCTGTTTGAGACCCTGAAACCACAATAAATGCAGTCATTAGCACACTTATTGCCTACGTAGAGGGGTGCAAACAGTACGATACGGTTGCCGTATATCTTTGTCTTGAGCGCTTTGGCGCCCTCTTTGATAAGTTTTATTGATTCTTCGTCGTTCGCATTGATAAGGGTTGCTGTTTCCTTCAGGTTCAGACGATTCTTTGCCAGCGACTTATCAATGATCCGCCGCACTTTTTCGGGTGAGGAAGGGGTATCATTCAGATAATCCCATATCTCAGCCGTGTCGATAAACGGCTGCATAGGGATATCCGGCATACGGTATGTTTCAGGGTTAAATTGCATACGATTACTATTTACTCACTTCACCGCAAAGATAACACTATCAGAACGATTTTATTCTATCACCGTGAATAAAATTTCTGACTTAATTAAAAATATATACCTTTGTGATTCGGAACCATTTTGTTCTTAAAATGAGTGTTCCGTGAATAAACTGCTGGAAAAAATATACCTTTCATGTCAAAATTCGATCTCAGAGGCTTGGGAGTGGCCCTAATCACCCCTTTCAAAGAGGATAATTCCATAGATTATGAAGCGCTTTCCCGGTTAGTGCAATTTCATCTGGAGAGCGGTACAGACTATATTGTGGCTTTGGGTACCACGGCCGAGACTCCCACACTTTCAAAAAAGGAGAAGCACGAAGTGGTGCGTTTTATAGTAGAACAGGTGAACGGTAAAATTCCGGTAGTGATGGGGATAGGTGGTAACAATACCGCCGACTTGGTAAATGACTTGGAAAGTACTGATTTTTCAGGGATAAACGCCATTCTCTCCGTCACACCTTATTATAATAAGCCTACACAGGAAGGTCTCTATCAACATTACTGCGCTTTGTCACAGATATCCCCACTGCCTGTCATACTTTATAATGTGCCCGGAAGGACAGGTGTGAATATGACGGCCGAGACTACGTTACGTTTGGCGAGAGACTGTAGCAATATTGTAGCGGTGAAAGAGGCTTCGGGCGATCTAAATCAGATTAAGGAGATCATAGACAAGGCCCCTGAAGGGTTTGACGTTATTTCAGGGGATGATGCCATTACCACTGATGTGATTGCGCTTGGTGGGATAGGAGTGATCTCTGTATTTGCCAATGCTTTTCCCGTTGAAATGGTGTGGTTGGTGAAGAATGCCCTGGAAGGCAATGCTGCTGATGTGCGCCGTAAAATGAATGCCGATTTTGAGATATTGTTCCATCTTATGTTTGTAGAAGGCAATCCGGCAGGGGTAAAATGCCTGCTCTATTTGAAAGGCATGATCCACAACAAGCTTCGTCTGCCGCTGGTTCCTGTGAGTGAAAAAATACTTCAGGAGATAAAAAAGGAACTTGCCAGGTTGGGGTGAATTGTGGGCGTTTTCAGAAGTATAGTTGTATAACGTGCTAAAGTCTGCTCTCTTTTCTCTCATTTGCCTTCCCGATATGTTAAAAAACGATTTTTCATAAAATAAAATTGTGAAATTAAAATAGAATGATATAAATTTGTGACAAATTATTTGAAAAAGTAGAGACAGATGAGATTAAAGTTAGAAAATAATACAATATTCCTCTTTTTGTTAACAAGCCTTAACGGGGGGGGGGGGCAAATCGCTTTATAACCTCTTAAAGTCTCTCCGATCTCTTTTTCTTAAAAGGTTATCATCCCATTTTATTTGTTTTTTTAGTTTCATGTCGAAGTCTGTTTTCGGCGTGCGATATCTTTTTTTGCCGGTCTTGAACAAGGTCGGTATATCTATGTCTGCCTTGTCAGGGCGGCAACCCCTTTTGTATTTTCTGGAAACAATGTCAGCAAATATTACCCCGGTCTTTTTGCCTTACTTTGAAACTTCACATTTCCCGACAAACCACAACAATATAATACAGGGTATGATGCGTCTTCACGAATCAGGGAAGCCGTATATACCCTCACTTTTTGTAATAAAACCAGAATTTTATTTCGAATGAATTATTAATTAAAAAAGTAGTAGAGTATGAAAAGAAAGCTAATGATGTTTTTAGCCCTGTTCTTTATTGGGATAGGGATTGTAACGGCTCAGACACAGGTACGGGGTACCGTGGTGGATGAAACGGGCGAACCTGTGATTGGTGCTACCATCCAGGTCAAAGGGACGTCGCAGGGAACCGTTTCCGATATCGACGGGAATTTTAACCTCTCGGCCCCTGCGGGTGGTACGTTGGTTATTTCCTATGTGGGGATGCAAACTCAGGAAGTACCGGTAAGTGCGAGTGTACGGGTGGTAATGGTTTCAGATGCACAATTACTAAGCGAAGTGGTTATTGTGGGAGCCATGGGTATAACACGTCCGCCGCGTGCTGCAGGCTATGGACAGACGATTGTTGATCCGGCTGAAGCTATTCAGAAAGCGGAGCCGGACCTTTTTCGTTCGTTAGATGGTAAAATCCCCGGTGTGCATGTTGGAGCCTCTTCGGCTACGCCCGGTAGTGCCACGAAAGTATTGATCAGGGGAAACACTTCATTTTTAGGAAACAATGACCCGTTATATGTTGTGGATGGTCTTCCTTACAGTAATTCAGAGGTAACTACAGGGAACAGGTTAACGACTGCAGGAGCATACGGAACCGGTCTTGCCACCCTCGATCCTAATGATATCGAGAGTATGACCGTATTGAAAGGTGCCGCCGCTGCAGCCCTTTATGGTAGCCGTGCCGCCAATGGTGTTATTCTGATCACCACTAAAGCAGGAAGTAAAAGAGTACGTCCATCCCAAAAAGGATTTGAAGTAACATTAACCTCTTCCTATACTACAGAATCGATTGCTTCACTTCCCGAGTATCAGAATACTTATGGACAAGGATCTAATTTCACCTATTCCAATGCGAACGGTTCTTGGGGGCCAGCTTTCGGAACGCCAGGTATGGAAACAATACCTTTGTACCCGACCATTAATGCTGTTTATCCAGAATTGGGGCCAAGAATCCCTTATCAGGCATATCCGAATAATGTGAAGGATCTGTTCAGGAATGGTAGTGTTTTGGATAATTCTGTGAATATTATGAGTTACAATGATAAAGGTAATTTCAGTATTACGGTTTCCAATCTTGCTCAGGATGGTTATGTGCCTTATTCCGAATTCGATCGTACCTCATTCAGTGTAGGGGGAAATCAAAAACTGGATAATGGCCTTACCGTCGGAGGAACTGTATCCTATTCGAGGACAGTCCAGAATGGACCTTTCTTTGGTGCCGGAAATTACGGTGGCTCGGTGAGTTCTTTTGCTCGTGCCATGTTGGTGCCGCGAAATGTAGATCTCCCGAATTTGCCCTACGAAACGCCTGACGGAAGAAACTTAATGGCTTTCGGCGGTGTTGACAATCCATTATGGTCTTGGAAATACAATACTATCAACAGTGTGATGGATCGTACTGTCAGTACGGTAAATGCCGCCTATGACTTTACCGATTGGTTGTCGGCAGGTTATCAGTTCGGATGGAATCAATATGAGATGGATCGTAAGCAGGTAATCAATATTGGATCAGTAGGTCCTTCTGGTTTTGCAGGGCAAGGGCAGATTACCAATGACAGCTATACTACACAGGAGATCGAGTCGAATTTTAATCTAACCTTCAAACATAAGTTTAATGAGGACTATAATTTAAGAGTTACTGTTGGACATAATGTCAATCAACGGACGACCCATAGGGCTGACCAGGAGGGTAATATAATGATATTCAAAGGCATATATAATGTGGGTAATACGCAGGAGCAAACAGCGGGAGAGTCTACAAGCAAAAGAAGGTTATGGGCGATATATGCTGATGCTTTGTTGGATTACAAGAATTATGCTTTTTTGAATCTTACTTTGCGTAACGACCACTCTTCCACTTTGCCGATACAAAACAACAGTTACTATTATCCGGCAGTTACCGGTTCATTTGTGTTTAGTGATGCTTTTGAACTCAATTCCGATATCCTGGACTTTGGTAAAGTGCGTTTAGCCTGGGGACGTGTGGGTAACGATGCATCCCCGTATTATGTAAATGGAACCTATCTTCAGGATACTCCATTTGGGGGCAATCCTATTATGTTGTTACCCACAACTTCTTATGATCCTGAATTAAAACCTGAGTTTACTACTGAGGTTGAGTTGGGAGCAGAATTGCGGTTTTTCCAGAATCGTATTGGTATAGATTTCACATGGTACAACAGATCAACGACTGACCAGATAGCTCCGTTAAGTTTACCTTCTTCCACAGGATCTAGAACCTATTATACCAATTTCGGTGAATTGAATAACAAGGGGGTAGAGATAGGAGCTAACTTTGTGCCGGTGAATTTAAGAAACTCATTCAAATGGGATATAACCGGTACTTTTACAAAGAACATCAGTGAAGTTGTTTCGTTGGTTGATGGCGTAGAACAAATCACCCTATCCACGGGTTCTACTTCCGAACCGCAGCCTACTTTAAAACCAGGTCTTCCATATGGATTTCTCCGTGGTACAGTGATTGCCCGGGATGATGAAGGGAATATGCTTGTAAACCCGAATAGTGGAGCTTATATAGCAGATACCGAACTGGGTGACTTGGGAGATCCTTATCCCGATTTCAGGCTGTCGGTTAACAATACATTTAGCTACAAAAGATTCTCTTTGGGCGTAGTTTTTGACGCCAGGGTTGGTGGTGTCTTGTCTTCAGGGCCTGCTTCAGACCTTCTGGGGCGTGGTTTGACTAAGGATACCGAAGACCGTTTGGGTACGCGTATTCTACCCGGTGTGTTGGGTGACCCGAATACAAGGGAGCCATTGCTTGACGCAGATGGAAATAAAATACCAAATACGATTCAATTGTCGGAAAACGATTTGTGGTTTTCTCCACCAGAAGGGAATACATTCTCTATCAATAGTGTCCATGAATTCAATACTTTTGATGCAACCGTATTTCGTCTGAGCGAAGTATCGTTAGGATATGATCTTCCTGAAAAGTGGCTGCGGAACACATTCCTCGGTTCAGTAAATCTGTCAGTGGTGGGAAGGAACCTTTGGTATTTTGCTCCCGGATTTCCGAAATATACCAATTATGACCCGGGATCCAATGCTTTTGGTAGCGGAAACGTACAGGGTATTGACCGTGAAAGTGCCCCTTCCACAAGAAGGATAGCATTCAATGCGAGATTGACATTCTGATAACGAAATTTTAAATGATTATAAAGATGAAAAATATAGTAAAACTTTTTTTGGCTTTATCCATTGTTATATATCTGGGAGGCTGTACAAAAGACTACCTTGATATAAACAAAAGCCCTAACAGCCCAACGACCCCTGAATTGAATCAGCTTCTTTCGGGTAGCCAATATTTTATGGTGCAGGCATTAAGCCAGGGGAATTTTATCGGTTATGGTTTGAGTTCGTATGTGCACTATTTGAATCCCCGTGAAGATTCGAATTATGGAATGGGTCCTACGGCGAATAATCCATTCAATTCATGGAATTATCTGTATACTTATGTTTTGAATGATTATGAAGCAATTATAGAATATGCAGAACCGGATGAAAATCTGATTTATGCCGGTATTGCCAAGACTTTGAAAGCATATGCTTTTTCGGTGATGGTAGACGTTTGGGGTGATATCCCTTTCTCAGAGTTTAATGTCCCCGGACTCACAGCGCCAGCGCCGGATAGCAGCAAAGATATTTATAATGCACTTATTGCACTGTTGGAAGAGGGGCGTGGAGATTTGCAAAATACCAGTGCAGCCAACGCTTTAAAGCCGGGCAAAGACGATTTCTTTTATGGCGGAGATGTGGCTAAATGGGTTAGATTGAATAACACCATTAAATTGAGACTATTATTGCATTCGCGTAAAGCGAAATCTGATATCACAGACTGGCAAGGTAAATTTAACGCCTTAATCTCAGAAAATGCATTTATTGGAAAAAATGAAGATTTTCAGTTCTGGTATAGCAATAACACCAGTCCCAGAGATGAACGCCATCCGGCTTTTCCATCTTATACCGGACAACATACTGCTTTTGTCAGTCCATTCTTCTATGAAACGATGATGGGGCAGACCTATAATACTACGGACAATCCTTTCGCGGGGATAAAAGACCCGCGGGTTCCCTACTATTTTTATAATCAAATGAAGGACAGTGATGTGCCTTCCAGTAATTATGAGTATCGGAACGGGAACTTTTTGTCAATATTTTTTGCCACCATGGGGCCTAACGCAGGTGCGGATAATCGTAACCAAATGACCAAATATGGA
Source organism: Proteiniphilum sp. (assembly GCF_034331125.1). Classification (NCBI taxonomy): domain Bacteria; kingdom Pseudomonadati; phylum Bacteroidota; class Bacteroidia; order Bacteroidales; family Dysgonomonadaceae; genus Proteiniphilum; species Proteiniphilum sp. Next base: position 62,180 of record NZ_JAXQGC010000006.1, on the reverse strand, counting down.
ATATATCCTATTGGAGGTAAGTATGATGATGGTAACGGAGGTAGTGTTACTCTTGCAAATGCTACAGGTATTGCTCCACATAAAATGATAACTTATGCTGCTCTTAAATTTATGTTGACGGAGCTTGTTCTCGCCGGTGAAACCACGGGTGATGCCAAAACTCTTTTGAGTGAAGGTATAAGTGAAGCCATCGATCACATCCATAGTGTGGTTGACGAAAATGAAAAAGCTAATAACTCTGCCCCTAAGATTTCGGCTGAAGATAGGGCGGAATATATTGATGCGATACTGGCAAAGTATGATGCGGCTAATGCGGAAGGAAAAATGAGGATCGTGATGACCCAGAAATGGATCCATAACTTTATGAATCCAATAGACGCATATACCGATTATCGTCGCACAGGTTACCCGGTATTGTTTAATCCCAATAACACACAAGAGCCGGGATATGGCGTTAACCCAAGTGGTGATACTGAGAAATCGGATGCGAGAGTGGAACTTTCCACCCCGGCATCTTACCCGCGTTCACTTTACTATCCGACCAATTCGGAAACTGAGTTAAATCCGAATATGCCGCAAAAGAATGACGTATCAGTACCCCTTGTGTTCTGGGATAAATAATAATTTAAAAACAAAGAAAATATGAAAAAAATATATTTGATATTATTCATACTGCCCTTGCTTTTTGCGGCACAAAGTTGTGACAAGGAATTGCCTTATCCCATTGATGATGTGAAAAGAGGAGTAGCAATAGATATAGTGCGCTCTGAAGGTACAGATGGTGTGTTATATAGAGGCCAGACCGATGGGAATTTTAAAGTAATGCTGTCCATACCTGAACAGCAGGGCGATTATTCTTTCTTGAAACATGGGCAGTTGTTTGCTGTATTGGAAAGAGTTCTTCCAGACCCTACCGAAGATAATCCTGATAGGACCAAGACTGTAAGAGATGCTAAAGTCGTTGTAGACAATATCACGACTTTTCCTACAGAGATTACCATCGATATGGCCGATGTGTATAGTAAATTTGGACTTACTACACCGGATATTGGAGAAACACTTTACTTTACTACCAATGCAGTATTGAAGGATGATTATGTTGTCCCCGGTTGGACTGAACATACCGGATTTAATAATAGAATATTAACCGGTTGGAGGGTTAACGGTAGAGCATATTCATACAATGTACGTTATTCTGTAGTGTGTGAGTTGGTCTTAGACGATTTTGTCGGAACTTGTATCGTTACAGAGGATTCCTGGTGGGAAGAAGTTCCCCACGAAGTGGAAGTGACAAAAGTATCCGATACTCAATTGAGCATTGCCGGTCTGTTTAACGGGCAGGCAACTAATCCTTTGATCATTACAATTAATCCGGTGGATTATTCTATCTCCTTTGATAAACAAATCCTGGTGCCAAATTCAGGTGTTTGGTGGGGCAATCCCGCTTATAATAACTTCGCTTTTGGAAATGGTACGGGAATAGTGGATGCCTGTGATACAAAGATTTCCTTTGAAGCAACAGCTCACGTGGATGCCGGAAATTTCTCAGGTACCTGGACAATTGTGTTGGGTAAATAAGGATTATAATTACACGAAATATAAGATACCCTTTCAATTAAACATAAACTCTACATTAAATTAAACACTATTGAAAGGACTTGGACAGGGCCAGGAGTGATTCCCCGCCCTGTTTTTTTATGGTAATTCGGAACCAGTGATACATGTAAAGAGTAGCGATGGAGAAGCAAAATTTTCTTATTACCCTCCGAAAAGTTAACGTTAAAAAATATCCTTTTAACACATTAAATAGGCATTATTTGATCAATATGATTTATTTTTGTACTCTATAATGTTAAAAAGGTAGATTGTTTAGGTTTTATAAAGAAAAAAGGTATTATATATCTTTTGAATCATTTAATTTAAAAAAAGTAGAGTATGAAAAGAAAGCTAACTATGTTTTTGACCCTGTTCCTTATTGGAATAGGGATTGTAACTGCCCAGACACAGGTACGTGGTACGGTTGTGGATGAGGCAGGGGAGCCGGTGATCGGTGCCACGGTCCAGATAAAAGGAACCGTGCAGGGGACGGTAACCGATATGGACGGAAATTTCGACCTGTCCGCTCCAGCCGGTGGCATATTGGTGATCTCCTATGTGGGATTTCAAACACAAGAAGTACCCGTTAGTGCAAATGTAAGGGTCGTCTTGAGTGAGGATGCCGGGATGCTTGATGAGGTCATCGTGACCGCCTTGGGTATTACAAGAGAGAAAAAGTCGCTTGGTTCGGCTGTACAAAACGTAAATGCGGATGAACTGGTGAAAGCGGCATCACCCAACGTTATCTCATCATTGAGCGGGAAAGTTGCAGGGATGCAGGTGAATCAGGCTGGTGGACAACTAGGCGCTTCGTCGCGTATCGTATTAAGAGGTAATAGTTCGTTGGGGGATAACCAGCCACTTGTTGTAATAGATGGGGTGCCGGTCTCCAATAGTACCACCCGTCAGAACAGTGTCGATTTTGGTAGTGGATTGAACGATGTGAATCCGCAGGATATAGAATCTGTTTCTGTATTGAAAGGTGGAGCTGCCGCTGCTCTTTACGGTATGCGTGCCGGGCATGGTGTAATTTTAATTACCACAAAATCGGGAGCAAGGGACAAACAGGGAATTTCAGTGGACTATGACGCCAACTTTAATGCTGATCAGGTCTATGGCATCCAGCGGATGCAAAATAAGTACGGGCAGGGTTATCTGGGTGATGAATGGTTTTATAAGGAAGCCCAGGCAGATGGTTATGCCGGAAGTTATCAGGAATTTGCAGTGGGCGGTTACGATCCCGGTTATGGATTTAAATATGTAAATGGTTTAGGGGGAGGCGTTAACGATGGTGTGGATGAAAGTTGGGGTCCCCGCCTTGATATCGGTTTGCTGATACCACAGTTCAACAGTCCTGTAGATGCAAATGGTGTTTACCAGCCTACTCCATGGGTTTCCAATCCGAATAATGTGAAAGACCTTTACCGGACAGGTTACACCATGAGTCATAATGTCTCGCTGACTTCAAACACCGAGAGGGCTACCACGCGTTTATCGTTGGGTTTTCGGGATCAAAAAGGAACATTGCCGAATACCGACCTGAAACGGTACAATGCTAATGTGAACTCGATGATGAAGATTCATGAAATGGTGGATTTTGACCTTGTGTTGAACTATGCCCGTACGGAAAGCGATAATTTGCCGGTCACCGAATATAATGCCAGCAACCCGATGCAGTCTCTTGGTCAGTGGACAGGCCGTCAGATAGACATGAAAGATCTGAAAGCACATTGGCAGGAGGATATGCCCAACGGGTATCCGTACAACTGGAACAGTAACTATCACAACAATCCTTACTGGAGTTTATATAAGAACACCAATTCTGTCCAGAAAAACAGGGTGTTCGGTAAAACCTCGTTGTTTATTAAGCCGACCGAATATTTGAGATTCGAAGGCCGTATGGGGTTAGATTATTATGATTCAGAAATGAATCCGATTACCACTTACCGTTCAAACGAAATGTTAGCCGGAGCAGGCCAGTGGGATGGAGGTTGGTTCCGCCTGATCAATGAAAAAAATACGGAGGTGAATCTGGATTTTATTGCTTACTTCAATAAATATTTTGGAGAATTGTCGGTGAATGCGTTTGTAGGTGCAAATTACAGGAATTTAGACTGGTCAAGGAATATTCTTGGAGCTAATTCACTGACAGTTCCCGACCTGTTCACGATCAGCAATGCCAAAGGTTCTCCATTCACCAATATGGATAATTCCCGGATTCGCTCCAATAGTGTATATGCCTCCCTCTCTTTAGGATATCAAAATTTCATTTTTATGGATGGTACTTTAAGAAAAGACTGGTCTTCCACTTTACGGACGCCATTTTCCTATCCCTCCATTAGTATGAGCTTTTTGCCGCTGGATGCTTTTAATCTTGATTCTGATCTCTTCACATTCCTGAAATTAAGGGCATCCTGGGCACAGGTAGGTTCAGCCACAGGCGCCTATATGATTGATCCCTATTTTACAGCAGAAACGTCAACCGTTTACGGTATTACCCAATATTACCAGGCAAGGACTTTTCCTCCCGCCACTTTGGAGCCGGAAAAAGTGGAAACTTCAGAAATAGGTTTGGAAGCCAGTATGTTTAAGGGGCGGCTTGGATTTGATATTGCTTTATACAACAAAACGACCACCAACCAGATACTTTCGGTTACCGTGTCCAAGGCAACCGGGTATGATGCGATGTTGGTAAATGCCGGTAACTTCAACAATAAAGGTGTGGAAGTGCAATTAACGGGAACTCCGGTGAGAACCACCGATTTCGAATGGAATGTGACACTTAACTGGGCGAAGGACAAAAGCAGGATCAATGAATTATATACAGATCCTAATACTGGTGAAAAGCTGGAATCTTATGAGATCGGTAACCAGTGGAGCACCTTTGTTCAGGCCCGGCCTGGAGCTCCCTGGGGAGAAATTTATGGCACCGGGATGCTTCGCAGGGAGTCAGATAATGCCATCATCGTAAATGACGCCGGTCGCCCGCGTACACAAACCAACATGAAACTGGGGAATGTTACTCCTGACTGGTTAGGTGGACTACGCAATGATTTCACCTATAAAAACTTCGGTTTTGGCTTTTTGCTCGATATGAGAAAGGGGGGTGACATTTTCAGCGTCTCCAATATGTTTGGTGCCTATTCCGGTATTCTTGAATATACTGCAAGAAATGATTTTCGTGAAAATGGATTGATTCTGGGGAAAGATTTTATGACCGACCAGAAATTTGTGAAGATTACACAACTGGACGAAGCTGATATTCAAAATTCACAATTTGCCGAAAACGATATTGTGACGGGTGCCCAGGATTTCTTTCAATCCTATTACTCCAACAGGGAGTTGTCTGTTTACGATGGATCCTACCTGAAATTGAGGGAGGCTTATCTGTCGTACCAGTTGCCGAAAAAAATATTTTCCGAAACTGGCTTCCTAAAAGGTGGTACAGTCTCTTTGGTTGGGACTAATCTGGCTATTTTGTGGTTACATAAATCCAATATGGCAGGCTTGGATCCGGAAAATACGGTAACTGCGGACAACAATGGGGTCGGATTAGAAACAACGAGTTATCCCCCTTCACGCAGTATTGGTATAAAGTTGAATTTAAAGTTCTAATGTAGTATATGATGAATATGAAACGAGCATGGGAGCCGTTCTCGCCCGGGAACATGATTATAGCGAGTTCCATACACATTAATGTAAACAAATAAAATAATCGTATGAAAAAATATATAACAAAATTTGGCCTGTTATTTCTTACAATACTTTTTCTGGCCGGATGTACCGACAGCTTTGAAGAAATCAATACAGACCCGGATAGGGCAAAAGATGCACCGGCAACCAATGTATTGGCCTTCGTGCTTACCAACTGGCCCGATAACCTGAATGATGTCTGGGCGGATATGAACGAGCCGTCGACCTATGGGGGACATTTAGCCAAGATCCAGTATATCGATGAAGCAAGATATCTCTTCAGGCCGGGAATCGTTGAAGCTAAATGGTACGATGTATATCTGACGCTGAACAATGTAAATGAAATCATGGCAAAAGCAGAAACGGATGATAATCAGAATCTGCTTGCAGTTGCCAAGATATTAAGGGTTTTTATCTTCCAGACGGCAACCGACACATGGAGAGATATACCATATACCGATGCCTTGAAGATGAAAGAGGGTACGCTGTTGCCTAAATATGACAAACAAGAGGATATTTATCCTGCCCTGTTAAGTGAATTGAAGGAAGCGGCAGATATTTTTGCCGATAATAGCCGCGGATCATTGGGTGAGGGAGATATTCTTTTCGAAGGCGATACGGAAAAGTGGCAAAAGTTCGCAAATTCTCTCCGGTTAAGATTGGCGATGAGGATTTCTTCCGTAGATCAAAACCTGGCAAGTTCCACTGTGTCAGAGATATTAGGAGATCCTGGCAGATATCCTGTGATGGAGGGTAACAGTGACAATGCTTTCTTCTGGTGGCCGGGGAGCGATCCTTATGAGGAACCCTGGTATACCGATTACAAAGGCCGCGACGACCATGCGGTAAGTGATGTGTTGGTCAACGTGTTGATTGAACTGGACGACCCAAGGCTTCCCGTATACGCTGTTCCGGCAGAATCTGATGGCGCATACCGGGGATTCACCATTGGAGCTGCCGCCCAGCCTAATTTGACGACTGTCTCGAGAATCGGGGCACGTTTCAGGCTTGATCCGGCAGGTTTTACTCCCTATATGAGGTACGCTGAAGTAATGTTCCATGTGGCAGAAGCAGCTTTAAAAGGTTTCAATACCGGGGGGATCACTGCGGAAGCTGCTTATAATGAGGCTGTAGAAGCGTCATTGGCCGAGAACGGGGTTGCCGCCTCCGATATTGCAACATATCTCGCAGGAAACGGGAGGTTTGACGGTACTTTAGAACAGGTCTATTTGCAGGAGTGGATTGCTTTGTTCAAACAAGGCATGGAGGCATGGTCTCTTTACAGGCGTACGGGAATTCCCGAAACGCATTATGTGGCTCCTGCATCCGTCTATCCGGGACACAACAGCCCTCCGTTTCGTTATCCTTATCCTCAAAATGAACTTACGCTCAATGGTGCAAATTCAAAACCATTTGATGATGAGGTGGTTGATGCTTTCTGGGGTAAGAAAATGTGGTGGGATACCCGTAGCGGGGTAAATTAAATCCTTTCAATGAGTTTATCATAAACTCTACCTAAAACTAAGCACTATTGAAAGGATAACGGACAGGGCTGGGAGTGATTCCCCGCCCTGTCTTTTTAGTGTGCCGGCACCGCTGGCCCATAGGTGCCGCCTGTTTCCTACCCATGACATAAAAGGATACCTTTGCAACTCTCCCGGAATTCCTATCTAAAAGCATGCCAGTTGAGTATTTTTAGCGATGTTTTCATTTTGTTTATAATGTGATAAAATGTTAAATAATTGCTTTTCTTTGTTTAATAGTTGCAAATAATGATGATATATTATATTTTTGCCTGAAATTATATCAAAAATAAATAAAATATGGTTTTTAAGTCAAGTGGATGTACCGCCTCCTATTTATTAATAAAAGTTAACGGAGGGGGGTATTCCATCTTATTTCTTCGACAACCTTACTCCCGTCTTAAAAATCCATCCTCCCTATTTATCTTTTTTTCCCATCTTATTTACTTATCCTCTTTCAGCAGAGGCTTATCCTTTTTGCCGTTCCCGTTCTTATTATGGAACGGCCCAACCACGTTTTCCCTATTTAAGAATATTTGGCGTACGAACGCTCTCTGTTACGGTGGGGAGAGGATCTGGTGTGCAATTTCCAGAACCTTTTGCTGTCGACCGAAAAAAGCCACATACTTCAATCGGATCCGGTATCATCAAACTAATATACGGTATATCGGATTGCTATGGTTTCATCAGATCTGTAAATAATATAATAAATGAGTGTAGCACAGTGAATTATTAATCTAAAAAAAGTAGAGTATGAAAAGAAAATTAGTGTTGTTTTTAGCCCTGTTTTTTGTGGGAGTAGGTTTTATTACTGCTCAGACACAAGTACGTGGTATTGTGGTGGATGAAACGGGTGAACCGGTAATCGGAGCTACGATCCAGATTAAAGGAACTTCTCAGGGCACAGTGACTGATGCGGACGGAAATTTCAACCTGTCTGCCTCTGTCGGCGGTACATTAGTGGTCTCCTATGTGGGGATGCAAACACAGGAAGTGCCGGTAAGCGCTAATCCGAGGATTGTATTGCTTTCTGATACAGAACTATTGGAGGAAATAATTGTGGTGGGTTATGGTACACAGTTGAAAAGAGATGTTACCAGTTCTATCTCAAAAGTAAGCGGCAGTACAATCTCAGATAAGGCAACCCCGAGTTTTGTGCAGCAATTGGCAGGTCGGGCTGCAGGTGTGCAAGTTACCCAAAGTTCAGGGGATCTGGGTACGCCTCCTAATATTGTAATCAGAGGGGTTAACACGATTTCTTCGGGATCACAACCTCTGGTGGTCATAAACGGTGTTCCTTCCACTTCGGGAAATATCGGCGGCTCATATACGAACAATAACCCTCTTGCAGACATCAACCCTGCCGATATTGAGTCTATTGAAATCCTGAAGGATGGGGCGGCTACGGCTATTTATGGGTCGCGCGCATCAAATGGGGTTATTTTGGTAACCACGAAGAAAGGATCGGCGCAAAAGGCCAAAGTTTCCTACGATGCCTGGCTTGCCGCATCATCTGCGTCGAAACTGTACGATCTTTTGAATGCCCGGCAATTTGTGGAGATCGCGAATGAGAAGTACAAAAATATAGGCTCTTCCAACCAACCGGCGGTTATGGATGCCGAAAACACCGATACAAAATGGAGCGACCATGTTTTCCGTACCGGATTCCAGCATAGTCACAACATTTCTGTGTCGGGAGGGACGGATGAAACGCTGTATTATATATCGGCGGGTTACAGTGATCAAAAAGGTATTGTGGTAAATAACAGTTTTAACCGGTATACTTTTAATGCAAGTGTTGATCAGAAATTGTTTAAATGGCTGAAGACGGGCTTTTCTCTAAACGGTTCCTATCAAAATAATACCGGCCCGATCAAAGGAACCAACAGTCTTTCCGATAATATGTATGCAAGTACGCGTATGCTTCCAAACGTGAAAGTATATGATGACACACACCCGACCGGATTCAATATTGATGTTTTGAGCCCGAAGAGTTTAGGAAGAGGAGCCAATACAATACCTATTGAGTTAACTGTGCCCAACATTATGTGGGTGTTGAAGACAAATGTCCAAAAAAATGAATCTTACAGGTTAATGCCGAACGTTTTCTTTGAACTGAATCCTGTAAAAGGTTTGACGTTGCGTACATTAATGGGGGCTGATATTTCATTGTTGAATAATCTCTATGCATGGTATCCTGAGAGTGGTGACGGAAGTGGATATAATGGGCTGATCAGTGACTCGAACTATACGCGTAAGAGATGGACTTTGCAGAATATTGCAGCTTATAGGGAAACCTTTGGTGATGTGCATAATCTAGACCTCACGGCAGTTACCGAGTGGTCTAAATACCAATATCGCTATGTAAATGCCGGTGCACGGGATATGTCGAGTTCATTCTTCCTGCCCTATATTATCTCTAATACATATAACACGCAATCATCAGGAGGGGATTTCTCGCACAACGGGATTGCTTCCTATCTGTTCAGGGCGAATTACAACTATGCCAGCACCTATTATATTGGTGGTTCTGTAAGAAGGGATGGTCTGAGCAAATTACCTGCTGACAACCGATGGGGTACATTCTACGGTGCGTCTTTCGCTGTCCGTTTGTCTGAGCTTGGTTTCTGGGAAGGAATAAAGGAGACGGTGCATGATTTCCGGTTAAGGGGAAGTTTGGCACAGGTAGGTAATGATGCAATCGGTGATTTCACCTATCTTGATACTTTTACTTCGCAATTGTACGGTTCACAAACAGGTATCTCCTACTATCAGACCGGAAACCCGAATCTTGAATGGGAAAAACAAAGTATTACCGACTTTGGATTTGATATGGGGTTATTCCACAGGATAAACCTGTCGTTTGCGTATTGGCGTAAAGTAAATACCGATATTGTACTTAATGCCCCGACTCCTCCCTCTTTAGGTATCCCCTGGAACGTTATCAGCCAGAATGTGGGATCTGTGGAGAATAAAGGGATGGAATTCGAGGTCAGCGGAAATGTTGTCAAAACACAAAACTTTAGCTATGATGCTTCGTTCAATTTTTCTACCCAATACAATAAGGTGACGAAACTGCTCGATGATATGATATATGAGCATTATATTATTCGGGAAGGAGAATCCATGCGCTCATTGTATGGGTATGTATATGAGGGTGTCAACCTTGCAAATGGGTTCCCGTTATATAGGAAAGCAGATGGGAAGATAATACAGGGTAACCCGAATGACAGCAAATATTACGAGTATAATGAGAGTAATCCGGGAACATTGGGTGCCGCTTCAAGCTTAACCGCCGCCGATAAGGTGGTATTGGGTAATACTATACCGAAGTGGTTCGGGGGATTCGACAATAATTTCAAGTATAAAGATTTCGACTTGAATATATTCTTCAGATTCTCCGGTGGGAACAAGGTGGCAAATGTTACCAGAAGAGATTTGATGAACATGTATTTCCAGAATAACGGTACTGAAATTCTGGATCGCTGGCAAAATGCTTCCAATCCGGGTAACGGAAATGTGCCAATTATTATGCACGGGAAGGGAAGTTTCCTTAATCTTGAATCAGACGGTTCTTCCCGCTGGATGGAAAATGGTGATTTTTTGAAGTTACAAAACGTATCATTCGGATATTCTTTTCCGCAGGATGTTGTCAAAAGGCTTACGCTCAGCCAACTCAGGGTTTATGTGCAAGGGCAGAACCTGGCTACTTTCACAAAGTATAGCGGACTTGACCCGGAAGTGTATACCAGTGCAATGGGTGTCGACTGGAATGGGAATCCGCAACAACGAAGCATAACTTTTGGAGTGAATGTTGTTTTTTAAATTAATAAAGCTATAGGATATGAAAAAAATAGATATTAAATATGCAGGATTAGGAATTATTTTCGCATTGTTTTTCCTGATTTCCTGTAACGAAGAGACCCTCGAGTTAATGCCCCGCAACTCTGTAGGATATAGTGTTGCATTCAGTACTCCTTCAATGTGTGAACTCTCGATGGTGGGTTGTTATGATGCCGCTCAAAGCGGTTATTACCCCGGAAATAATCAAAGGCGCGGTTATCCTTTCGGCGCTGCTTCTATTGAGCAAGGTGATATGAGGGGTGAGGATATGTTGAATGTGCAGGCTTTCTTTGCCGTAACGTATGGCAGCACTTACAATACGTCAGCGCCGAACGGACAAGCCATGTGGGAGTGTACTTACCAGATGATCAACAAAATCAATATCTGTATCGAGGGTTTCAAGCTTGCTGTCTCAGACGGAGTAATTGATGACGCGAAAGCCAAAGATTATGAAGGTGAAGCCCGCTTCTTAAGGGCATTGGGATATCATGAACTTTTGATTCATTTTGCCCGTCCCTATGCAGATACGCCAGACGCCTCTCATTTGGGTGTCCCGTTAAGTACCGCCCCTATCAATTCTATCGACAAAGTGGAAGAAGCGAAGAGTGCAGGTAGAGCTACGGTGAAACAGGTGTATGACCAGATTATTGAAGATTTGAATTTTGCCGAAGCCAATTTGCCCGCAACGAGAGCAGGTGGATTGAAAATTTCAAGGGCTACCAAAGGGGCTGCTATTGCGCTGAAAGTAAGAATTTACCAGCATATGGGTAATATGCCCCAGCTTATCGCTGAGTCGCAGAAAATAGTAAATACCTCTTTTGAAAGTCCAATAGGAGGATACAAACTCACAGCAGAACCAAACGGCCCGTTTTTAAATAATGCCGGAAACTCTGAATCCATATTCTCAATTGAAAATAATGAATTGGACAATGCAACGAATAACGGCTCGCTTTCCCAGTTTTACAGTCATGTAAGATCACTGGTTTGTATCAGTCCTATTATGTATAATGCAGATTTCTGGTTGGCGAATGATAAAAGACGCACCCAGCTTGTAGCCTATAGTGAGGCATATTCTAAAAACCATCTATATTGGGTTGATAAGTATAAAACGTATGAAAAAATGGCAGACTGGACACCCATTATTCGTTATGCCGAAGTAATCCTGAATTATGCCGAGGCAGAAGCCAGGCAAAATGGAGTGACCCAGTTGGCTGTTAATTTATTGAACCAGATAAGGAACAGGGCTGTGGTAGATGAAGCCGACCGATTCACTTTGGCGTCTTTTCCCAATGCGCAAAGTTTGATCGAGGCCATTTTGAAAGAGAGAAGAATTGAATTTCTCGGGGAAGGACGTCGCTGGGCGGATATTCATAGGCTTGCAAAGGATCCTGTCTATTTTGTAGAAGGTAATCCCGGAGTATCGGGAGTTCCGGCAAAAGTGGCTCCTGCAAACGTAACACCCACATCCTGGAATGCGGCAAGCGGTATTCTGGATCCTGATATGTTTAAGATCGGGGCATATGATTATTCCGATAGACGATTTTTGTTCCCAATACCGGATTCGGAAACATCCACCAATCCGAAACTGAAAGAACAGCAAAACCCGGGATGGTAAGTGAATTTCCTCAGGAAATTCTTCATTGTATTGAACAATAAAAACCTTTCAATGCATCTGTAAACTCTACGAAAATTAAACACTATTGAAAGGATAGCGGACAGGGCCGGGAGCGATCCATGCCCTGTTTTTTTGTTGTTCGCCCGAGAATGATATAAGTTTTAACAACAGTTTATAGCGTTCGTTCTTAAGTATTAAAGGAATATTATTTTTCTTTGCTGTCAACCGGTGTATTGTCATCTGTAATAAGCAGTAAATCCTTTATTCGTTGCGTTACAACTTCATATTGTCTTACCATAAAGAAAAAGTCAGCTTAAAGATAACAAAACAAATAGGAGTGTCTGCCGGTCACACCGCTATCAGTTTGTGTCCTAACTGATGTAGTGCATCTTTTATCTGTTGAAAGCGTTCGGGAGACGGAGTCTTCACTCCGCATGCATAGTGCCTCATAAGTGTGGGACTGATACCGGATAAAACGGCCAACTCGCTGATGTTTATTGCGGGAAATCGGGCAAGCAGTATTTGTGCTTCCGTGCGGTTGTCGTGTATCTTGTCTTTGTCGAAAGTGAAAAACCCGGAATAACTCAGGTCTTCGTCCAGTTTTTTCCAATGTAACCCCCATATCCGCATTTCATAATCGTTTCTTTCTGCTTCCGTTGCATTCTGCAAGCGGGGAAACCATCTCAAAGGCATCCCTTTTTCATTGCCGTTTTTGGTGCGAAGGTAGATATGATCTCCTGTAAACCAAACTTTATCCACATCATTAATTGTTAGTTCCATAATCCCGAGTCATTTGTTGAAATATTTCACCCATTCATCGATAATTTCATCTTGATATGCCTCCGCCAGGGTTTGGGCTGTTTTCAGTTCAGATACTTTCATATTTACTGACCGTTTCAATTCTACTTTTCCATCATTCGTAAACTCAAATCTTGCTTCCCCCATCTCCTTTTCTCACGTGAATATGAATAGGTAGATGTTCATCAGAGAAGAAATAGAAAATAAACCCCTGTTTTCTTAAAACCTCCGGCATTTTGCTTGTCTGTTTATTTATCGGCACAAATATAGGTATCTAAAATGATACCTGCAAAACTTGATATTGTTTTCTTCCATTTTTTTGCTCATAAAGGAATTGTGTGCGTTTTTCTCAAAAGGGCCGGGAGTAATTAATCCCCGTCCTGTCTTTTTTTGCAGTGCAGTGTTGATATATCTGATCCGTTGGGCTTGTCGCAAGAAAATCTGATAGAAGAGATAGTTCAACCTTGTTAAGGTACACCGAACAAAATATTTTTGTACTTTTGTATGTGCTTAAGATTTAAGATATAATTCCAAATGTCTTGTGTCTTGATTCTTGGCTCTTGTATCTAAATAATCAAATATATGAAACGGATTCTATATCCTATTATCGTTTTAGCTGTTATGATCACCACAAGCTGCACACAACAGAAAACAGGGCAGCCGCAGGAACGGCTCGACCTCTCTAATCTCGACACCACGGCCTCACCCGGGATAAGTTTCTACCAATATGCTACCGGAGGATGGCAAAAGGCCAACCCTATCCCCGATGAATACGCCCGATACGGTTCTTTCGACCAATTGCGCGAAAATAACCAGGTGCAGATACAGTCCCTGATAGAGGAACTCGGAAAGCAGGAGAATCCCTGGGGTTCTAATGCGCAGAAGGTGGGCGACCTCTATAAGATGGGTATCGACAGCGTGAGACTGAATGCCGATGGTGCTGAACCTATCCGTGCACAATTGGAAGAAATTGCGACGGTGTCCGACAAGAAAGATATCATACGGCTGACGGCTAAGGTAAGTCGTTATGCTTCTAACCCGTTCTTCGGATTTTATGTAGGCCCCGATGACATGAACAGTTCCATGAATATCGCTCACCTTTATCAGTCGGGTATAAGCATGGGCGACAGGGATTATTATCTGTTGCAGGATGAGCATACCAAAATGGTACGCGGAGAATACGAAAAACTGATAAAAACGCAATTCCGGAATGCAGGTTATAGCGATGCCGATGCAGAAAAAGCAGCAGTGAACGTATTGAATATTGAGACGAAGTTGGCGGAAGCGCACTTCACCAGAGAGATGCGCCGCCAACCGGAACTTAACTATCATAAGTTATCGGTGGCGGATCTCAACAGGCAGGTCGCCCCGTTCGAATGGACATACTATTTTGAGGAGATGAGCGCTGCCGATATTGACAGCCTGAATGTTTCACAGATAGAGCCGGTGAAAACCGCTATCGCCATTATCGACAAAGAGCCGGTAGAAGTGCTGCGCGACTATCTGAGCTGGAAAGTAATCAATTCTGCCGCCGGCTATCTCAGTGATGATTTTGTCAACGCCAACTTCGAATTTTATGGCAAGGCATTGAGCGGCAGTAAGGAACTTCGTCCTCGCTGGCGGAGAAGTATCGATGCCGTGAACGGAGCGATGGGCGAGGCAGTCGGGCAGCTCTATGTGCAAAAATATTTTCCGCCGGAAGCCAAGGAGCGGATGCTCGGGCTGGTGAATAACCTGAAGACAGCTTTGGGTGAACGGATCACTAATCTGGAATGGATGAGCGATGCCACGAAAGCAAAAGCACAGGAGAAATTGGGTACGTTTATCGTGAAGATAGGATATCCTGATAAGTGGAAAGACTATTCTTCTCTCGAGATAAAGGTTGATTCCTACTGGCAGAATATGGTGCGTGCTTCTGAGTTTGCCTATGCCGAGATGATCGATGACCTGGGCAAACCGGTCGATAAAACCAAATGGTATATGTCGCCCCAGACGGTCAATGCCTATTACAATCCATCATCCAACGAAATTTGTTTCCCTGCCGGGATACTTCAGCCTCCTTTCTTCTATATGGATGGTGATGATGCAATCAATTATGGCGGCATCGGCGTAGTGATCGGCCATGAGATGACACACGGCTTCGACGACCAGGGACGTAAATTCGATAAAGCGGGAAATCTGGCTGAATGGTGGACTACCGAAGATGCGAAACGGTTTGAAGAGAGAGCCAAAGTGCTGGTCGATTATTTTGACAATATTGTGGTGCTTGATACCGTGCATGCCAACGGCAGCTTTACCCTCGGAGAAAATATTGCCGATCATGGCGGGTTGCAGGTCTCTTATCATGCATTCCTGAAAACGCAGCAGGCAAAAGCAGGAGAATTTCTCGATGGTTTTACTCCGGCGCAGCGTTTCTTCCTGAGCTATGCCGCTCTTTGGGCGGGCAACGTACGTGATGCTGAAATCCTTCGCCTCACGAAGGTCGATCCGCATTCGCTCGGCAGATGGCGTGTGGATGGGGCGCTGCCTCATATCGCTGCATGGTATGAAGCATTTAATATCCAGCCATCCGATCCGATGTATCTGCCGGTTGAGAAACGCGCATCTATTTGGTAATTGATTGTAGTAAATTACAAATTACAAATTACAAATTACCAATTATTAAATCGTGAAATTTTGAAATCATCAAATCAAAATATATGTTTTCAGGAATTGTAGAAGAAGCGGCAACGGTAGTAGCACTTAAAAAGGATAAAGGGAATCTGCATATAACCCTGAGGTGTTCCTTTACCGATGAACTCAAAGTCGATCAAAGTGTGTCACACAATGGTGTGTGCCTTACTGTGGTATCCATCGACGGTGACACCTATACTGTAACAGCTATCCGGGAGACCCTCGACCGGTCGAACCTCGGCCTGTTAGAGGTCGGCAGTAAGGTGAACCTTGAGCGCAGTATGTTGATGAATGGTCGTCTCGACGGGCATATCGTGCAGGGGCATGTGGATCAGACCGCCGTGTGTACTGATGTTACGGAAGCTGACGGTAGCTGGTACTTTACATTTGAATATGCGTTCGACCGTGAGATGGCAAAAAAAGGATATCTGACAGTTGACAAAGGTTCTGTTACCGTGAATGGTGTCAGCCTGACAGTAGTGGAACCTACCGACAATAGTTTTAAGGTAGCTATTATTCCTTACACCTATGAATATACCAATTTCCATCAGATCCAAAAAGGGACGGTAGTAAATATCGAATTTGATATTATTGGCAAGTATATCAGCCGGATAGCTACATTGAATGCTTTATAGAAAACCGAAGATATGGATTTTTTAGAATTTGTTTCCACCCGCCAGAGTGATCGCGCCTTTGACCCGGCACGCCCGGTGGAGAAAGAGAAAATTGAACGTATCGTAGAAGCGGCGCGATTGGCTCCTTCGGCGTGTAACGCACAGCCCTGGCACATGATTGTGGTGGATGATCCGGAACTGAGAAACAGGGTTGCCGACGCCACCTCTGCCCGTGCCCTGGGGATGAACCATTTTACCAAACAGGCGCCGGTACATATCGTGCTGGTAGAAGAGAAAGTGAACCTTACTTCCGGTATGGGTGGATGGGTGAAGCAGAAGGATTATGCCCAGATGGATCTCGGGGTAATTGCCGCACATATTGCGTTGGCGGCTCACGCCGAAGGTTTGGGCTCTTGTATCCTTGGCTGGTTCAACGAATCCAAGATGCGGGATATTTTGTCCATTCCCGACTCAAAGAGGGTATGGCTCGATATTGCCATAGGGTACAGTGTGCAACCGTTAAGGCCTAAAAAACGGAAACCATTGGAGGAGGTGGTCTCCTATAACGGCTATAGGAATAGTATAAAAAAATAGGAATGAAAAATATAGCTTGTCGCCGTTGAATATATTTAAATCGTTTATAAACATTAAACTTTAATCTTTTTAACACGATGTTTGTCCCGATTTTTGGTGACATCGCAAAAATATGTCATCTTTGTACACGCTAAAAAAAATATGAAACAAGGCGGCTATGAGCTGGTTATATATCCCAAACAGATGAATATTAGGAAAAAACGTTTCTCTTTATTGATCGCTTTTCTCTCGATTACCACAGTTATTCTCGCACAACAGGTAGGGTCTAATTCGCCCTATAGCAGGTATGGATACGGACTTTTAATGAATCCGGTATCGGGTGCGTCGGAAGCTATGGGAGGAATCAGCTATGGAGTGCGAAGGAGCCAAGAGGTGAATTGGACCAATCCTGCATCCTATTCGAAACTGGATACACTTACCTTTATCTTCGATTTCGGTATTTCCGGACATCTTGCCCGGATGAAAGATGGCGTGAGCGACCCGAGAGATTTCTATAACGGCAATCTTGATTATGTGGCCATGCAGTTTCCTTTGTTCAAAAAAGTAGGTGCCAGTATCGGCTTGCTTCCCTATTCCAAGATGGGATATAATTTCGAAGCGGTTCGCTCCCTGTCAAATATCCAGTATCGGGAGACATACAGGGGTACCGGTGGTTTGAACCAGATATATGGCGGGATCGCGTGGGAGCCTGTTAAAAATATTTCCATAGGAGCCAATCTTTCTTACCTGTTCGGCAATTTTTCACGCAGCAGTGTGGTTGCTCCCGCATCAGGGTTGATAGGGGAGACTAAATATGGTTATTCTTTCCGTGAATTGAAGTACGATTTAGGGTTACAGTTTACTTATCCTATTGATAAGGTCCGTTCGGTAACCTTTGGTGCGGTTTATTCACCACAATTGAATGCCAGGGCAGACGTGAATCCTACCGAGATGTTATATGCCAGCGACCCGTATAACACTCCCGGATTGGCACCCTCACAGATATTGAAGACCGATACGTTGAGAAATGCTTCCTTCCAGCTGCCTCATACGTTTGGTGCAGGTATCACTTATAGTACCAACCGGTTTCTGGTTGGACTCGATGGGACTTACCAGATGTGGAAGAATCTGGAATATCCCGACTTGCTGGATAACCTTTCATCGGAAAACCGATTTAATAACGCTTTTCGCATTAATGCCGGTATGGAGTATATCATCGATCCGATGAGTCAGAACTTTTTTCACCGGATACGTTTCAGGGGTGGACTTTCCTATTCGAACTCTTACAGCAATTTCAGCGTGAATGATCCAAATGATCCGGTGAACGGTGTCGGAAAGTATATCGGCACCTTCAACGAATACGGAATTAATGTGGGATTAGGATTGCCGTTCAGGGATTATATGTCGGGACATGTCTCGATGCTTAATATCGGGTTTGGCTATACAAGGCAGCAACCCAACACTGACTATATGATCAGCCAGGATATGTTCAAAATATCTGTCAATATGAATATAAATGAGTTCTGGTTCTTTAAACGACAGTTTAACTAGTGTTTTGTATAGAAAGAAATAAAGTCAAAAAAGAAACCAATTCGGGGCAGATGTTTAAACTTTTTCTTTAACACTCTGTCCAATCCACAAAACAGACATTTAGTAGAGCAAGTAAGTAGAAAAACAATTTTATAAATATCAAGGAGTATGAGAAAGTTATTATTATCGGGTCTGGTAGCTATTGTGGTAGTGGCTGCCGCCTCAGCGCAAAAACCGGGGTACGATCCGGTGAAGGCGCCTTACGGCCATGGAGAGGATAGTGTAAACTGTCGTCTGAATTTAAGTCTTATGCAGACATCTGCCAAGGCAGAAGATTATAAAGGTGCATTGCAACCATGGGTTTATACCTATGAGAATTGTCCTGCCTCAAGCAAGAATATTTATATCTATGGGCCACGTATTTTTAAAGCGTTGCACGCTGCCGAAGCCGATGCAGCCAAAAAGAAGGAGTATATTGACAAAGTGATGGAGATATATGATACACGTCTCAAATACTACGGTCAGGATGATGCCAAAGGGACAATCCTTGCTTATAAAGCTTATGATTATATGGAGTTGATGGGGGAAAAAGCTGACCAGGCGGTTATTTACAATATGCTGAATGAAGCTGTTGAAGATATGAAAGATCAGTTGAGCCCGCTTGATGCATATTCCTATTTTATGGTTGCCTCTTTGAACGAATATCTGACTGATAACTCTAAAAAAGACAGGTATATCTCTGATTATTTTAGACTGGTAGGCTATGTAGATCAGGCTATTGCCAATGCCCGCACTGCGAACGACGAAGCCAGCGCTGATTATCTGGTACAGGTGAAAGAGGGTATTGTAAAAGGATTTGTCAATAGTGGAGCCGGTGATTGCAAGACGCTTACTGAGTACTATGCCGATCAGGTAGAGCCTAATAAGGGTGATAAAGCATTCCTGAATGAAGTGTTGGATGCACTTGCTTCGGTAGGTTGTTCAGATACCGATCTCTATTTTACCGCTTCTGAGTATCTCTACCGTCTTGAACCATCGGCGAGTGCCGCACTCGGATTGGCCAACAAGAGCCTGCGCGATAAGGATTATGAAACAGCTGTGAAGTATTATAGTGATGCTGCAAAAATGGAGACCGATAAAAATAAAGCATCCGATTATATGATGCAGCTTGCAGGTATCTTCTCTAACCAGCGCAATTTTGCAAGGGCAAGACAAGCCGCTTATGATGCGTTGGAGTATAACCCGAACAACGGAGAAGCATATATCCTGATTGCCCAGCTCTATGCCAGCTCGGCAGCCAATATCTTCCCTGAACCGGAAAAAGCGGGATTGGTATACCTCGCGGCAGTAGATAAACTGCAAAAAGCAAGATCGGTTGACCCCAGTGTGGCAAGTAAGGCTAATAACCTTATCAACCGTTACTCTGCCGCCTTTATGGATACCGAAACCGCCTTCATGATGGGAATCAAAGCCGGTGAGACGATCACTATTCCCGGTTGGATCGGGGAAACGACCACCGTTCGTTTGAGATAATCGGCAGGAATTATTAATTGGACAGATGTTGCGAAATTATCGTTACATAAAATATATATGGCGCATAACAATCACTGTTTCAGTGGTTGTTATGTCGCTTTTTTCATGTAAGGATAAGAACGATAATCTGATACCTTTTACATACGACCCGGACTCGGTGCCGACTATGGTCACGATTGCTGCTTCGCAGCTTATTTCAGACTCCGGCATTACCCGTTATAGGATAGTGGCCGATCTGTGGATGGTTTTCGAACAGGCGAAGGAACCCTATTGGTATTTTCCGGAAGGGATTTATTTCGAACAATTCACGCCCGATTTTGAGATTGAGGCTACCATTGAAGCTGATACTGCGTGGTATTATAATGTGAAAGACCTGTGGAGGTTGAAAAAGAATGTCCATGTGGAAAACAGGAAAGGAGAGCAGTTCGACAGTGAAGAACTCTTCTGGGACGGGAAGAATGGAAAAGTGTTTTCAGAGGCTTATATTGAGATCAAGAGCGGTCATACAGAGCTCAAAGGGTATGGTTTTGAGTCGAACCAGACGATGACCGATTACCGTATTTTCCGGCCGCATGATGGAAAGCTTCCTTTTTCAGAAGCTGCGCCTGCCGACTCTTTACAACCGGACTCCGGAGAAGTAAATGAAGCGGAAAACCTGATGCCTGTGAATGATAATTGACAATTGATAGTTGACAATTGATAGTTGACAATTGGTAATTGGTAATTGGTAATTGGTAATTGGTAATTGGTAATTGGTAATTGGTAATTGG
>NZ_JAXQGC010000006.1:0-41319 GCF_034331125.1 Proteiniphilum sp. | reverse complement strand
TAATTTATAACTCATAACTCATAACTAAAGTGTATACCCATGTAGAAATAGGGTGGTGGGTTGGATTCCTGTTTCTCTCCCTTCTTTTTTCGGGGATGGAGTTGGCTTATATTTCTTCCGGTAAGTTGCAATATGTAGTCAACAGTGGTTCAACACGTGCTTACAGCTACATGCTGAATGCTATTTACAGCCGTTTTCACCGGTTTCAGGCAGCAATGATGGTGGGAAGGATTATCCTGCTTCTTCTTTTTGTTTATTTTACCGGCCTGGTCATATGCCACTACCCGAGTGGTGCACCGGGCAACGATTTTCTCAGAATATCCCTGATCATCTTGATTGCCACCTTTTTCCTCTTGCTGACGAATGAGTTCCTGCCGCGTATCCTGTTTGGAAAAAAGCCCGATCTCTGGGTGAAACTGTTTCTCTTACCTGCTTTTTTATTTCACATATTGCTTTATCCTGTTGCCGGATTACTTGAAAGGTTCTCGAAATTTATACTTAGGCTCTCAGGTGTTAAATTGTCTGCCTCGGGACAAGACGATCTCTTTTACCGGGTTAATTTCGATGCCGTTATAGAGAATAATAGCAGTGATATGTCGAAAGAGGTGGAGGTCGATTCTGAGGTTAAGATTTTTCGTAATGCCCTCGATTTTTCCTCCAAAAAAGTGAGGGATTGTATGGTGCCCCGTGCCGATATTGTGGCGGTGAGCCTCGATACCGACCTCGACAGGTTAAAAGAGTTGTTCATCGAATCCGGCATCTCCAGGATTTTGGTCTTTAAAGAAAATCTCGATAATATAGTCGGTTATATCCATATGTGGGAGATTTTCAATAATCCGCAGGACTGGACAAATAATCTTGCTTCTATCTCTTTCGTGCCTGAAAGCATGCAGGCTAACCGGTTGATGAGCGACCTGATGCAGCATCGTAAAAGTATTGCCGTGGTAGTGGACGAGTTTGGAAGTACTTCAGGGATTGTCACTATGGAAGATCTGGTGGAAGAGATATTCGGCGACATAGAGGATGAATATGACGTGGAGTCGAAATTTGTAAAACGAGAGGGCGAAAACGAATTGGTGATGTCGGGACGTGTGGAAATAGACCATCTGAACGAAGTATACCACCTTGATATTCCCAGGTCGGATGAATATTCTACCATTGCCGGCTACCTGTTGTTTCACACTCAACGTTTCCCGAAAACCTATGAAACTGTTATTATCGGAAAATATACCTTTAAAATACTAAAAGTAACGGCACGGAAAATAGAAGTCGTAAGGCTTATTACCAAAAGCAAAACAGCAGAGGAGATGTTGTCCTGATTATATAGACACGTTAATCTGCACTTTTTCCTTAAAAAAATAACGCTGTCTGCGTTATTTTTGCTAACTTCGTGCCCTTATTTGAATTATAACAATTTATCACGTTCTAAGTACAATAAAAAGATAGTTAGATGGCTACTTTACAGAAGATTAGAGATAAAGGTACGCTCCTCGTCATTGTAATCGGCTTGGCGTTGCTTGCCTTTGTGTTGGGAGATTTACTCACTTCCGGAACAACATTATTTGGAAGGGCGCAAGACAAGGCGTTTGTAGTTAACCGCGAGGTAATTTCAACTCAGCAATATGCCGATAAGATTACACAGTTCGAAGAATTCCAGAAGATGGTAAGCGGACAGTCATCCCTCGATGAAAATGTGTCGTCGCAGATACGCGAAGCCGTGTATCAGCAAATGGTGCGGGATCGTTTGCTTGGTCACCAGACAGCAAAACTGGGACTCACTGTAACCAAAGAGGAACTGAATGATCTGGTGCATGGACAATCTATTTCGCCTGTGTTACAGCAACTTCCGTTTTTCCTCGACCCGCAAACCGGTATGTTTGACAGGAGAGCTCTGATAGAGTTTATCAATACGGTAAACATCCCAAGTCCTAATCCCCAGGAACAGGCTTTGGTGAATCAATACAAGAGTTTGTGGTTGTTCATCGAGGAGATGATCAGGACACAACGGCTGGAAGAAAAATATATCTCCCTTCTGTCTAATGCGGTTATTGTGAATGATGTGGAGGCGAAAACAGCGTTCGAACACTCACAACGGAATGCCGATATAGAGTATGCGATGAAGAGCTACTTCACCGTTCCTGATTCTGTGGTAAATGTAACCGATGAAGAAGTAAAAGCGTTTTATAACAAACATAAGTCATCTTTCAGGATGGAAGCCCCTCTGGTGAAGCTTTCCTACTTTACCAAAGGCATCACTCCCAGTGAAGAAGATTATGCCGAAGTAGAAGCAGAATCGCGCAAAGCCTTTGATGAACTGAGCGGTGCTGCCAATCCTGCGGCTATTGTGGCCGATTATTCACAAACGCCCTATCGTGATGTATTTGTAAGCGAGCATATGCTGACTCCCACGCAGGTGGAGTTTGTCCGCTCTGCTGCAATCAATGAAATGTATGGTCCGAAACGTGAAGGTGACTCATTTCATATTTACAAGTTGATCGATAAGACTGTCGCTCCCGACTCCGTACATTTGAGGATGATGGCTATTCCCGATGCTTCGATGGTGGGGCAGGATTCTGTCATCACCCACTTTGTGGATAGTATTTACGGGGCTATTGTCGGAGGTACTCCTTTTGCAGAGGTTGCCAACAGCCTCAACCCCAATTCCAACGGCGGAGATATGGGATGGGCACGAGAGATCGATCTTGCAGGCTTCAGCACAGATCTGGTAAAAACTGCTTTTAATGCACCTATAGGCCAACCTGTTAAATTGTCTATCCCCGGACAGCAACTTATCCTTCAGGTGGAAGAGCGTACACGTCCGGTCAATAAATATAAGCTGGCCATTGTGGATATGCCGGTGTTGCCGAGTGAAAAGACCTCGAACAATATCGATAACGAACTGAATCAGTTCGTCTCCACGCCCGGTGTAGAGCAGAAGTTCAATGAACTGGCCTCTGAAAAAGGATATATGGTGATGCCCGGTATTACTGTTTCTGCAAATGATTTCACATTGGCGCAGATACCCGGTTCGCGTCAGGTGATCAGTTGGGCTGCCAATGAGAAGAAGGCAGGCGCCGTGAAGAAGTTCGACCTTACTAACTTACGTATCATCGCAAGGGTAGAAAGGGTGATACCGTCAGGCACGACGCCTTTGTCGGAAGTCTCTTCCGGTATCCGTTCCCAACTGGTGAACGAGAAGAAGGCTGAAAAGATCATTA
Source organism: Proteiniphilum sp. (assembly GCF_034331125.1). Classification (NCBI taxonomy): domain Bacteria; kingdom Pseudomonadati; phylum Bacteroidota; class Bacteroidia; order Bacteroidales; family Dysgonomonadaceae; genus Proteiniphilum; species Proteiniphilum sp. The sequence continues at coordinate 38,101 of NZ_JAXQGC010000006.1, read as the reverse complement.
GCGATCTGAAATCACAGAACCTCTCCTCTACGGATGCCTATGCAACAGTGATGAACACCAATACCGATACCGTCCGTTTTGTGAATTTCAATACCCAGAATATTACAGGATTGGGATTTGAACCGGCTTTGAATGCTGTTTCTGCATTTGCCCCACTTAATAAGGTCGTAGGTCCGATGAAGGGGAATATGGGTGTGTATGTGGCTACAGTAGTCAATCGTACCGAAGGAACAGACGAATATGATGCCGACGAGCAGAAAAACCGTATACTGAATAACAATGCTTATCGCTTGCAGATGCAATCGGTAGAGGTTTTGAAAGATAAACTGGGAGTAGAAGACAATCGTTTCAGATTCTTCTGATTACATCCTTGGCAAAACAAAAAGAAGAGGTGGCTTCCACAACGGAGGCCACCTCTTTTACTATTCGTATAAAGTGAGTTATTACTCGATGTTGCCCTTCTGTTCTAATTGCAATGTTTTGCTTGGCTGGTCACATACTTCGGTCGGGCCGAAATACTGGATAGGGCCGGGATATACATAGTCGGTTTCAACCGCCCACTGGTCACGTTGGCTTTCGAAATATTTGAACGGGGCACCATTCAGTTCCACCAATGCTTTCTGGATTACCGGTTTCATCTCTCCGTGACGACGTTCCATGTTCATCATCATGGTGATGGGCACTCCGCCTGCGATCCATTCTGCGGCAGGAGCAGTGGTGTTGCGTACCGATGACATATACCCGGTCTTGCCTGCCGCAATCAGCATGGAGGCTGTATAACCGAGTGAATAGCAATAATCGGTATCATAGTTCGACGGAGCGGCACAACGTCCCTCATAGCCGAAGAAATGGGTGATGCTGGAGAATTTACCTTTATAGCGACCCTCTTTCGTCCATGCGTCAAGGCGTTTTTTCACCATTTCAGCAAGCAGCTTCTCGGTCTCGATCAGCGATACCTGTACGTTGCCGTGCGGGTCACGGTCCAGCGTGAGCTGGCGTGCTACCGTTTCGGGAAGGCTGGCGTAAATATCGGCATTTTCTTTTGAGAGCTTGCTGATAATGTAATCGCGTTGTCCGGAACGACGTACCAGGTTGAACTCTTCCTGATTGTGTGCAAGGAAGTCGTTCAGTTCATGGATCAACTTCTTCATTGCCGGGATAAATTCGATCAATCCTTCGGGTATGATCACTGTGCCGAAATTCAGTCCTTTTTCCGCCCGTTGGGTGATCACGCCGGCTATGTAGTCGATAATGTCGTCGAGTGACTGTTCTTTGGCGGCCACCTCTTCCGAGATCAGGCATATATTGGGTTGTGTTTGCAATGCACATTCCAGTGCGATGTGCGATGCCGAACGACCCATTACCTTGATGAAATGCCAGTATTTGCGCGCTGAATTACAGTCGCGCTGGATATTGCCAATCAACTCCGAATATACTTTACAGGCCGTGTCAAAACCGAATGAGGTCTCGATCTGCTCGTTCTTCAGGTCGCCATCAATGGTCTTGGGACAACCGATCACCTGCACACCTGCGTTGATTGATGCGTAATATTCGGCCAAAACGCAGGCGTTGGTATTGGAGTCGTCCCCCCCGATGATGACCAGCGCTTTGATATCCAGTTTTTTTAGTATCTCGAGCCCTTTGTCGAATTGCTCTTTTGTCTCCAGTTTTGTGCGTCCGGAGCCGATGATGTCAAACCCTCCCGTATTACGATATTCATCAATGATGTCGGCGGTAAGTTCCTTATATGTGTGCTTGACCAGCCCGTCAGGCCCCAGAATGAAACCATATAGCTTGCTGTCGCTGTGTAACCTTTTAATGCCGTCGAATATTCCGGCAATCACATTGTGCCCTCCGGGAGCCTGTCCGCCTGAAAGGATCACTCCCACATTTACCGGTTCCGATACTCCGGGTTCACCGGCTGCTTGTATAAATTGAACAACCGGCATCCCATACGTATTGGGGAAGAGTTTTTGAATCTCTTCCTGGTCCAGTACTGATTGTGTGGCAGCACCTTCCCTGATGTCCACATTACCCTTCAAACCTTCGGGCATTTTGGGCACATAACTTGCCCTTGCAATTTGTAAAGCACTTTTTGTCATTAGATCGATTTTTTTTATGATAAATTGTATTTGTCTCTTCTCGGATAGTTTGTGCCGGACTTTGCGATCAGCAAACGGGTAGAAGAAACTCCACCCGGATTAATACGGCCGGGCAACGACTGACAGTCGATGAAGTTCAACCTCAAAAGTACTATTTTTTCCTGAAATAATGAACAATTTTACTATCTTTACCATTCATACGATATAAGTGGAAAGGATATTCACTTTTCATTTATACGAATATTCAAAGATTGACCGATGAATGCCAAAGATGAGATGAATGCAGTGGATCTGGACGCCATAGAGGATTTATATAGAAGATATAAAGCAGATCCTGGGAGTGTGGATGAGAGTTTTCGTTATTTCTTTCAGGGATTTGACTTAGCCATTACCCGTTTTCCGGTAAAACCGGGAGAGAGTAGTACCTCAGTAGAGAACTCCCGGAAAGAGTTGGCCGTAATGAGACTAATTACCGGTTACAGGCGAAGAGGCCACCTTTTTACCAAGACCAATCCTGTACGTACACGTCGTAGCTATTCGCCGACACTTGCCATTGAGAATTTCGATCTTACCGAGGGTGACCTCGACCTGGAATTTGAAGCCGGGCATGAGGTAGGCCTGGGTAAAGCTACCCTGAGGGAGATCATAACCCGCCTCGAGAAAACCTATTGTAAGTCGATCGGAGTGGAATACCGTTATATGACCAAGCCGGAGATCGTGCGATGGTTACAGGAAAAAATGGAACTCTCTGAAAACCGGGAGATGCTCCCCCGGGAGGCGAAGCTAAGGATACTTGACCGGCTTATCGAAGCTTCCGGTTTCGAGGACTATCTTCATAGAAAGTTTGTTGGACAGAAGCGTTTTTCTTTAGAGGGATCAGAGTCTATCATTCCGGCATTGGATGCCATCATGTCGCGTGGCGGTGCGTATGACGTGAATGAGATCGTGATAGGGATGGCACACCGGGGACGGTTGAACGTGCTCACCAACCTGATGAAAAAACCCTATGCACAGGTGTTTCGTGAATTCAATGCCCAGAATTATGCAGAGGAGATCAAGTATGGGGATGTGAAATACCATCTCGGCTATAACAGTACTATCGAATATGAAGGGCGTACTATTACACTCAGCCTTACCCCCAATCCTTCTCATCTTGAAACGGTAGGCCCTGTAGTGGAGGGTATTGCCAGGGCCATGCTGGAGAACGTGCATGATTATGACTACGACCAGGTACTGCCGATCCTTATCCATGGGGATGCGGCTATCGCCGGACAGGGTGTCGTGTATGAAACCATCCAGTTTTCAAAGCTCGAAGGTTATAAAACGGGTGGCACTATCCATATAGTGATTAACAACCAGGTAGGATTTACTACTAATTACTTGCAGGCACGGTCGAGTACCTACTGTACCGATGTGGCAAAGGTGACACACTCTCCCGTATTCCATGTGAACGGGGATGACATAGAAGCGATGGTATATGTTGCCAGACTGGCATTGGAATTTCGTCAGAAATTCAATACCGATGTCTTTATAGATCTGCTATCCTACAGGAAGTATGGCCATAACGAGGGAGATGAACCGCGTTTTACGCAACCTAAACTCTATGATATCATAGCCAAGCATAAAAACCCGCGGGATATCTATGCGGAAAAACTGATTGCCGAAGATGTCATTACCCGCCAGGAGTTCGAGGCAAAAGTATCCGGGTTTCACCGGCGATTAGAGGAGGCTTATGAAGAGTCGCTCAAATCGGATAAACTGAACCTTCAACCTTTTTTCCCGAACAGATACAAGAATATCCGTTATCCGGAAGCCTCCGATTTCGAGAAGAGTGTCGATACGGCCATTTCAAGAGAGTTATTCCTTGAGTTGGCAAAGGATATTACAAAATTACCGGAGGATAAAAAATTCTTCAACAAGACCCGGCGCCTGTTCGCACAGCGGTCAGCCATGATTGGGCAGGACAATTATGATTGGGCGATGGGTGAGCTGATGGCGTACGCTTCTTTAGCCAAGGAAGGGTATTCGGTGAGGTTGAGTGGCCAGGATTCCGAACGGGGGACCTTCTCACACCGCCATGCTGAGGTGATCACTGAAGACGGAGAAGAGAAATATTTCCCCCTGAAGACCCTGGGAGAAGGGCAGGCACCTGTGCGGGTCTATAATTCACCTCTCAATGAATATGGCGTATTGGGATTTGAGTATGGTTACTCTCTGGCTCACCCCTATGGACTTACCATCTGGGAGGCACAATTTGGTGACTTCTACAATGTGGGACAGGTGATTGTGGACCAGTATATCTCGGCAGCACAGGAGAAATGGGGTATAAGGTCCGGGTTGGTGATGTTCCTTCCGCACGGCTATGAAGGGCAGGGGGCAGAACATTCGAGTGGACGGATAGAACGTTTCCTGAGCCTCTGTGCCAACTATAATTTACAAGTGGTGAACTGTACCACGCCTGCCAACTTTTTCCATGTGCTGCGCAGGCAGTTGCACCGTGATATCCGCCTTCCCCTGATCGTCTTTACGCCCAAGAGCCTGCTGCGTCATCCCGAGTGTACCTCTTCTCTTGCCGATTTCACTGAAGGACGGTTTCTGGAAGTGATAGAAGATAAATATATAGAAGATCCGTCGAAAGTGAAAAGGGTGTTGCTTTGTAGTGGTAAGATCTATTATGAACTCAATGCGGTAAGGAAGGAGAAAAAAATAGATGATATTTCCATATTACGTCTGGAACAGGTTTATCCCTTCCCGGAAAAACAGATCAAGGAGATATTACAGCGCTATCCCGAAAATGTGGAATTGGTGTGGGTGCAGGAAGAACCGCTCAATATGGGGGCGGCCCTTTTTGTAAAACAGCAAATCGGCTGTACCTTACGGGTTATCAGTCGCCCATCCAGCGGTGTTACAGCAGAAGGCCTTACGGCACAACATAAAGTGCATCAGGCGGTCATCATGGATAAAGCATTAAATTTGATTCAAGATTAAAAATTCAAGATTGGTAATTCGTTGATAATTATTCGCATTGGTGCATTGATATATTGACTTATTAGCACATTAAATTTATGGCAATAATAGAAATAAAAATACCGAGTCCCGGAGAATCCATTACAAGCGTGGAACTTTCCCGTTGGTTGGTTGAAGAAGGTGCCGTCGTACAAAAAGATACTGAAATTGCGGAGTTGGAGTCGGAAAAAGCTACGTTAATGCTGGTGGCGGAAGGGAGCGGGAAAATATCTCTCAAAGCGGCAGAAGGGGAATCGATAGAGGTAGGCGCCGTAGCCTGTACGATTGATACTTCTGTACAACCCGAAGTGCCTGCGGCTCCTCCTGTAGAAGAGGAACCCTCTTCAGCACAATCTTCTGCGGGTAATGAAACAGAAGGGAAAGTGCCGCAGACCATACAGGAAACATCTGTTTCGTCTGCAGGAAAGTCTGCCCCGACCGATACTCCTACTGCTAAAACAGCCGCTAAACCTTCTGAATCGGAAGCCGGTTACGACAAAATAAAAATCACCCCTTTGGCAAAAAAAGTGATGTTGGAGAACGGTTTGTCGGTAGAGGATGTGATCAACGGTTTGAGGAGATTGAAACGTGAAGATGTAGAAGCCGTGATGGGTGCATCGGACGGGATCAGTACAAAAGGCTTGAAAAAACCGGTCAGCCGTGGGTCGAAGAGTGAACGGATGAGTTCATTACGCCGGAAATTGAGTGAACGGTTGGTGTCGGTAAAGAACGAGACAGCCATGTTGACTACCTTCAACGAGGTGGACATGAAACCGATCATGGATCTGCGGAAGAAATACCAAACCCGGTTCGTGGAGAAACATGGCATTAAGTTGGGAATCATGTCTTTCTTCCTGAAGGCTTGTTCCATTGCCCTGCAAGAGTTTCCCAATGTAAATGCCATGCTTGATGGCGAAAATATGATCACCTATGATTATGCCGATATATCAGTGGCGGTGAGTACACCCAAAGGATTGATGGTGCCTGTGATCCGAAATGTTGAAAGTCTGGGATTGGCCGAAATCGAAAAGGCTCTTGAAGAGCTGGCAGGGAAGGCCCGGAACGGTAAGATATCGATTCCCGAAATGAGCGGCGGCACGTTTACCGTGACCAATGGAGGTGTGTTCGGTTCTATGATGTCCACGCCGCTTATCAATCCGCCCCAGTCAGCAATACTGGGTATGCACAATATCCTGGAACGCCCGGTAGCTATAGACGGCCAGATAGTGATTCGCCCTATGATGTATATCGCGTTGTCGTATGACCATCGTGTGATCGATGGCCGTGAGTCTGTCGGATTCCTGGTCAGGGTTAAACAATTACTGGAAAAACCGACCGATATGTTGTTCGGGCCAACTAACGGGGAGAAAGCGTTACTGGGTATCTGATTTTACTCAACAATCGAGAACTTGGCGAATTTCAACAAGAGCTGTTTTTTACCGGCGGCTTCGAATTCTACAAAAGCGCGGCGGTCATTACCGCTCATCTCGATGGAGGTGACAACCCCGCGGCCGAACCGTTCATGTTCTATCACATTTCCCACTTGCAGTTCCTGTGCTTCTTTGGATAGAGGGGCCGCAGATGGACCGACCCGTTGGATGGGTACTGCTCGTTTTGGGGTAATAGGGGTTCTTCCGTAACTGCCCCCTGCTGTTTGTTGTTCTCTTTGTTCTCGCCGTTCCCGCATAGAACCCCAAAAATCATCGGAGGGTGACTGCCATGCGGTATTTTCATCCCCGCCTCCTTCAATAAACGCCGGATCGATATCTTTCAGAAAACGGCTTGGAGCGGCAGGATTGGTCTGTCCGTTCTTGAAACGGCTTTTTGCGTAGGTGATGGTACAACTTTTTTTTGCGCGGGTAATTGCCACATAGAAAAGGCGGCGTTCCTCTTCCATACCCCGTATTTCCGATTTTGCCATGGCAGAAGGGAAGAGATCTTCTTCCATCCCGACCACAAATACATGGTCGAATTCCAGCCCCTTGGCGGAATGGACCGTCATAAGCGTTACCCTTTCGTTGTCGGCTTCATTATCGGTATCCTGGTCGGTGAGCAACGATACTTCAGACAGGAAATCTGCCAGACGGATATTTTCTTCACCCTGCTCCTGCTGTGTTTCTACGAATTCGCTCATTGCATTGAGCAACTCCTGCATGTTCTGGGCACGGCTCATCCCTTCGGGTGTCATATCGTCATACGCCTCCTTGGCGATACCACTGCTTTTTATCACCTCCTGTGCCAGTTCAAAGGCATTCATCGCCATGTTTTTATCGATAAAATCCTGTATCAGGGAATAAAAACCTTCCAGTTTTTTTGCCGTACCTGTGTTTATATCCAGATTATATTCCAGTGGAGCGGTAAGCACTTGCCAGAGACTGACGTTGTGCAGTTGTGCAGTTGAGGTGATTTTCGCGACGGTAACAGCGCCAATGCCCCGGGTCGGGTAGTTGATAATACGCCGGAACGCCTCTTCATCATTAGGGTTGACGATCAGGCGGAAATAGCTGATGATATCTTTGATCTCCTTACGTTGGTAGAATGACAATCCCCCATATATCTTGTAGGGGATATTGTTCTTTCTCAGCGCCTCTTCAAATGCCCGGGATTGGTAGTTTGTACGGTAGAGGATGGCAAAATCATTGTAACCGGCATACTTTTCGAGTCGCATCCTGGAGATTTTATTGGAGACGATCAGCGCTTCCTCAAAATCGGAAAAAGCACTCTTGATCCCGATTTTTTCTCCCTCTTCATTTTCAGAAAAGACATTCTTGAAGATCTGTTCACTGTTCTTCTTGATCAGGCTGTTGGCCGCATTCACAATATTTCGGGTAGAGCGGTAGTTCTGCTCCAGTTTGAATATCTGTGTATTGGGGAAATTCGATTTGAATTTCAGGATATTGTCGATATTGGCGCCCCTGAAAGAATAGATACTTTGGGCATCATCACCTACCACACATACACGGTGGTGTGCTTCAGCCAATTGCTTCACGATAAGGTGCTGGGCGAAGTTGGTGTCCTGGTATTCATCTACTAATATATACTGGAATTGGTTCCTGTATTTTTCCAGTACTTCCTTATGGTCGCGGAACAAAATGTTGGTGTACATCAGCAGGTCGTCGAAATCCATGCTGTTGGCCGAACGGAGCCTGCCCTGGTAACGTTGGTATATTTCGAAGAGCTGCGGCCTTTTCGCCATCCGGTCGTATTGTATGATCTCGGCGTTGGCAGCATACATGGCAGGGGTGATCAGGCTGTTCTTTGCCCTTGATATCTGCCCGTGTACAGCGCCCGGACGGTATTGCTTGTCATCGAGTTGCATCTCTTTGATGATCAGCCTGACAAGATTGCCGGAGTCTGATGAGTCGAAGATGGTGAAATTCGACTGAAAACCGACCGCTTCCGCTTCACTCCGTAATATCCGTGCAAAGATGGAGTGGAAAGTGCCCATCCAGAGTCGTCGTGCCCTTTTCTCTCCCACCAGATCCGCAATACGGGATTTCATCTCACGCGCTGCCTTATTGGTGAAGGTGAGTGCCAGGATGTAGTAGGGGGGGAGTCCCTGTTCCAACAGGTAGGCGATCTTATAGGTGAGTACCCGTGTTTTGCCCGATCCTGCTCCGGCGATCACGAGCGATGGGCCGTCGCAAAATGCTACGGCTGCCCGTTGTGCTTCGTTCAGATGGCTGAGCAGGCTGGGATCACTATTTGTTTCAGTTTTCTCCATAGCTGCAAAAGTACGAATTTTCGAGTGAAAAAGCGAGTGTCGAATCGGGTGAAAGGTGAAAGTTTAAGAAAAAAAAGATACCTTTGTCAGGTGAGTAGTTTCAACCAGTGAGTGGATATCTCGGGAATCGCCGGGTCTATTTTGGATAATCAGTGATTATGAGACGAACATGAAAAAGAATACAACCGATGATGTTATAGTATGGAATAGTTTCAGGAACGGTAATGACGAAGCTTATATCCTTATTTACAGAAAATATGTCCGGGATCTATATCTTCAGGGACTTCAATTTACGCGGAATAAAGAGATCATAAAAGATTGTATCCAGGATGTTTTTACAAAGTTATATAAATACCGTGCTACCATAGGAGAGACCGACAATATAAAATATTACCTTCTGACATCGATGCGGAATCAATTGTTGACGACATTATCCAAAGAGAAGATATATGTAGATACCGAGTCGGAAAACACCAATTCGGAGAGTCTGTTCGAAAAGAATATTGAAGAGATACTTATTGAACAGGAAGAAAATATGACCCTTGAAGATAAGATCAATCTAATCATGTCTCTTCTTACCGACAGGCAAAAAGAGGCAATCCGTTACCGCTACATAGAATGTTTAAGTCCTGAGGAGATCTGTTCATTAATGGGGCTGAACTACCAGTCTTTGCAAAATATCTTATCCCGATCCCTGAAAAAAATACGCCAATATGTAAAAAAAGATCTTCCCGAGTGAGTATAAAAAAACAAATCCGAAGTTATATATATATAGAGAGCTTGATATGCTTCATTTAAACGGCAAAAAAGAATACGCAACATATACGGTTGAAGAGTTTCTGTTAGATACTTTTTTTATACACTCTATAAAGAAACCTACAGAAGTATCTGAACGTTTCTGGTCTGAGTTTATAGCAAGTGATCCGCCTAATGCAACCGAGTTCGTTCAGGCAAGAGAGATCCTTCTTGCGATTAAGGATGATGAAACTGCTATGTTGCCTGAGGCAGAGATTGATGAGTTGCTGGACAATATTATGAGTATCAATCGGGGAACAAAGAATAAGAAAAGTCGACCCATGAAATATTGGGTTGGAATTGCCGCAGGTATCGCGGCATCTGTTATTGCCGTGATATTTATAATGAAGAGGCCCGAACCATTGCCTGTTACGGGGAATGAGTTATTATCGTATGTGGAAAAAAATAAGGTAGTTGATTTGAATGATTCCACTGTGAAGTTGATTATTTCGGATCAGAAAATGATTGTAGCCGAAGAATATGAACCTCTGGTTGCTTATGATTCGGAAGAGATCAAATTAGCAGCGATAGAAATCGCTAAAGCGGAATCGGCTGAATTTAACCAGTTAATCGTTCCTTATGGAAAAAGATCGAGATTAACGTTATCCGACGGTACTAAGATATGGATCAATGCGGGTACACATGTTATTTACCCCGTAGAATTTAAAGGTGATGAGAGATCCCTGTATGTGAGAGGGGAAATGTTTTTAGATATAACGCACGATAAGGATCGTCCTTTCACCGTAAAAACGGATCACTTTGACATCCGGGTACTTGGCACAAAGTTCAATATCTCCACTTATGAAGATGAAACCAATAGTGTTGTGTTGGTCTCGGGCGCGGTAAAAATATTGCAGTCTGATAACTCTCAGGAGGTTTTTTTACAGCCAAATGAGATGTTTGAGCTACGAAACGGACGCTCCCTTAAGAAAAATGTGGATGCCGAATGGTATACTTCATGGGTCAATGGATTATACATGTTCGACAATGAGAGATTGGATGTAGTTATGAAACGGCTGTCGAAATACTATGGAAAGAATATAAAATGCAGCCCTGATATGGCCAAGGTAAGGTGTTCGGGAAAACTTGATCTGAAAGAGAAACTGGATGATATCCTGGATAATCTTAGCCTGAAATATACATCAGATAACAATCACTATCAAATTTATTAGTTCCCGCATCCGGATACTTCAAACCTGATATAATAACACTGTTAAAAAAGAATATGTGCATGAAAATTAAAGGACCTATTTAAAAGATCATTTATTTCAGAATACCTGATCTTTCCCTGAAAGAATTTATTCCCGATTTTATTAATATTTCACTGGATTAATGATTACCGCATTGATCCGGCCATGGGAGTTCTATGCTTGAAAAAATATGCTTACTTATATCATATATTAATATTCACTAAACCAATAAAATTTTTTATCTTATTTATGAAACGAATTCTAATAGCTTTCACTTTTCTTTCTTTATGGACTGCGTCAAATTTATTTGGTTGTACGTCTGATAGTCCTACCAATATAGACGATCCGAAGATAACGGATGAGAATTGGGACCTAAAAAACTTTCCCCAAGGAGCTGATCCCCGGGAAATTGGAGTCAGACTTACTGAACGGTACATCCGGACTGTAGATACACAGGCTCCCCGTGTCAACTACCCTTATGTCTGCACGTGGCTGGGTGCATTCCGGTTTACACAAACGATAAAAAATGATAATTTGTATAACAGGTTGCTCGATAGGTATGATAATATATTTTTCTCTTCAGGATCAGAAAACTTGCTCCCAGCTCCAAATCATGTGGATAACAACGTATTCGGATCGGTTCCGCTGGAAATATACAAAAAAAAGAAAGAAGATAAATACCTCAGGATGGGGTTAAGATACGCGGATACACAATGGGAATTACCACTCAATCCTAAGGAGGCGGAAAAAAATTGGCATGAACAGGGTTATTCATGGCAGACACGTATCTGGATTGATGATATGTTTATGATCACGGCCATACAGACCCAGGCATACCTTGTAACAGGAGACAGGAAATATATTGACCGGGCAGCACGGGAAATGGTGATGTATCTCGACCGGATACAACGGCCTAACGGCTTGTTTTACCATACCCCTGATGTTCCGTTCTTCTGGGGACGGGGCAACGGATGGATGGCTGTGGGTATGGCAGACTTATTGAAAGTGATCCCCAAAGATAATCCCGACAGGGCGAAAATTGAAGAAGCTTACAGGTTAATGATGGGTACCTTACTCAAGTTTCAGGCTCATGATGGCATGTGGACACAGCTCATTGATAATCCTACCTCATGGAAAGAAACATCATGTTCCGCTATGTTTACGTATGCGATGATTGTAGGGGTGAAAAATGGCTGGCTGGATGCCAAAACATACGGCGCTGCTGCCCGTAAGGGATGGCTTGCCCTGTTAACTTATTTAAACAATGATGACAATATCACGAATGTCTGTGAAGGCACAAATGCCAAGAACGACCATCAATATTATCTCGACCGCAGACGGAATACCGGCGACCTGCATGGGCAAGCACCCCTTCTATGGTGCGCCGATGCTTTGTGTGCCGATGCAAAAGAATAACTTCACCAGATAAGAAAAGTTTTATTCTATTAAAAAACACTGCCTATGAAATCACCTCCGGATCATTAAAAAAGAAAAAACCGGAACAGCACTCTCACATACCGTCCGGTCCGGTTTCAACAAGTTAGCAATTATAATAACATTCTTAAAACCATTTACAAATGTATGAGAAATTTTGATAAATCCGACATTAAAAATGTCATTAATATTCAGCTACTACGTACTATGAAGGTAACAAGTATACTCTTATTGCTCTGTATAGGTGTCTGTGGCGCTACCAATAGTTATTCACAAAATACCGAACTTACTTTGCGTCTTGAAAGCAAGAGCATAAAGGAGGTTTTTGCGGAAATAGAAAGGAATAGTGAATTTGTTTTCTTCTACTTCCATGATGATGTCAACCTGGAGAGGAAAGTTTCGGTGAACGTAAAGGGAAAGAAAATCAACGAAATACTGGACCAGATCTTCGAGTCGACCGATACGGGCTACTCAATCAAAGACCGTCAGGTGTATATCACAAGGAAAGCATCGGAGGAGCCACGGCAAGCAGGGAAGAGACGTATTACGGGATCTGTGACCGATTCATATGGTGATCCGCTCATAGGTGTTACCGTATCGGTCAAGAATACAACAGACGGTACGGTTACCAATATAAATGGAATGTATGTGATCGATGCCAAAGATACCGATATACTCGTATTCAGTTATGTGGGGTTTTTGAAACAGGAGGTCCGTTTAGGGGACAAAGAGGTCTTGAATGTAATTCTCCAGGAAGATGATCAGATGCTTGAGGAGCTGGTCGTTGTGGGTTATGGGCAACAGAGCAAATCCAGCGTGGTGAGTTCCGTGAGTACTGTTACTTCCAAGGAATTAACTGCGCCGACCAGTAATCTCACCAATAATCTGGCGGGCCAGCTTGCAGGTCTGATCAGTATCCAGCGTTCGGGAGAACCCGGCCGGGATGATGCGGAATTCTGGATACGCGGTATCAGTACATTCAAAGGAGGAACCAATCCCCTTGTTTTAGTAGATGGAATTCCAAGGGCCATCAGCAATATTGAACCCGATGAAATCGAAACCTTCAGCCTGTTGAAAGATGCTGCGGCAACAGCCGTATATGGTGCGGAGGGAGCAAATGGAGTTATACTGATCACCTCTAAGCGGGGGAACATCTCAAAACCGAAGATCTCGTTCCGTGGTGAATATTCATTGTCGCAACCGACCCGTTTACCTGAATTCGTAGATTCGTGGGATTATATAGAACTGGCCAATGAGGCCAACTTTAATGATGGTGAAAATCCGTATAAATATCCGGAAGAAATAGACCGATACCGTAATAAGATTGACAATGATCTCTATCCGAATAGTAAATGGATGGATGAATTATTATCAAAAAATTATGCCAATCAACGTTATACCTTGAATTTCAGGGGTGGGGCCGAGAATGCCAAATACTTCGTATCGATGGCCTATTTCCAGCAGGAAGGGATCTTCAAACAAAATCCCATGGAGAAGTATAAAGGCGACTTCGGATTCGAGCGGTATAACCTGAGGAGCAATATCGATTTGAATGTAACAAGGACAACCAGTCTAAGCATCGATCTGAGCGGGCAATATGTCAATCGTACGACCTCCAACCGTTCCCCTGCTGATATTTTTAGGTTCATGTTGCATACCCCGCCCCATTTGTTCCCCCCTATTTACAGTGATGGCACGCTGGCTACCTATCTTACCCAAAGCGACGGTAATAACAGGAATCCATACAATATGCTGATGAACCAGGGATACCGGAAAATGTGGGGAACGCTGATACAATCGAATATAGGACTAAACCAGGATCTTAGTTTCATCACATCCGGGTTGAAGTTTAACGGAAAGGTCAGTCTCGATTATGACGGCAACTTTTCCACCTTAAGAAATCACTGGCCAAGCTTGTTCAATGCGATCGGGCGTGACGAAGAGGGAAACCTTATCTTTGCCACCTCTGAGTCCGGCTCTCCGGAGCTAAGAGACCCTGAAACGCAGGAAAGCGTATCGTACCGTAGGATCTATATTGAAGGCGCTTTGAATTATTCACGTACTTTTAAGGAAAAACATACGGTAGGGGGGATGTTCCTCTATATGCAGAAAGAATCGCAGGTGTCGAATGTGGTTCTTCCATTCAGAAAACAAGGTATGGTAGGACGTGCCACCTATTCGTATGACAACCGCTATTTTATCGAAGGTAACTTCGGATATACCGGTAGTGAGACCTTTGCCAAAGGTAAAAAGTTTGGATTCTTCCCTGCCGTAGGGTTGAGTTATTATATCTCGAACGAACAATTCTATCCCGAAGCATTGAGCAATGTAATGAATAAAGCCAAGATAAGGCTTTCTTATGGACGTACCGGGAATGATGATACCGGAGGCGCCCGTTTCCTTTACCGCGCCACATTTCAGATGGATGCAGGTGGTTTCAATCAGGGAATAGGCTCCAACGGCGGCACCAATGGATTGGGAGCTGGAATTAAAGATACCCGGTTCGTGAATAACAACATACAATGGGAGATTGAGCAAAAAAGAAATGTAGGCGTTGATCTCGGATTTATGAATAACAGGATTGAACTGACCGCCGATTATTTCAATAACAGAAGGGAGAATATATTGATGGAGCGGAACACCATCCCCGGTGTAGCCGGATTTCATACAAGACCATGGGAAAATTACGGGATCGTGGATAACTGGGGGGTAGATGCCAGTTTAAATGTTCGTCAAGATCTCGGCCCGGTAAAAGTTAGTATGAGAGGGACATTCACCTTTGCCCGCAATAAGATTATCGAATACGATGAATTGCCCAAGGAATACCCTTGGCAGGCCGTAACCGGCACAAGGGTGGGAGACCATGAATTGTATATTGCTGAAAGGCTGTATACGGAAGAGGATTTCATAAAAACTCAAAAAGCGAATGGCACCTATACCTATGAGTTGAGACCCGGCCTACCCGAAGTGACGTTGGAGGGTATATTAGGTCCCGGTGATATCAAATACAGGGACATCAATAATGATGGGCGGATCGATAATTTCGATAAGGTGAGAGGAGTCGGCCACCCTTACAATCCGGAAATCAATTATGGTTTCGGGATCAATGTCGAGTATAAAGGATTCTATGTAAGTACTTTTTTCCAAGGAACAGGCAACTCAGCCATTCTTCTGGCAAGTGGTAACAATACCTTCTGGCCTTTCAACTGGGGAATAGAAAAATCGAATATCCGTAAGGAATTCCTTAATAGCCGGTGGACAGCCGACAATCCGCGTCAGGATGTGATCATGCCGAGGTTACACGTAGGTTATGCCAAGAATGTGAACAAAGAGCCCAGTACATGGTGGTTGAGAAACGGAAGTTTCCTTCGTTTCAAAAACCTTGAAGTAGGATATAACATCCCGAAGCAATATACCCAGAATTTACTGGTGAATGGTGCCAGAGTATACCTGCAAGGATATAACCTTTATGTATGGGATGATGTGAAATACTGGGATCCGGAACTCGGTAACCAGAACGGAGGAAATAGTTACCCGTTGCCCCGGACTTTTACATTGGGTGTTGAATTAAATTTTTAAAAGAATAATCGTATGAAACGAGCATAATAATCATTCTCACACAAGAACATGATTAAAAGCGAGTTCCATATGATACATTTGAAAATCAATAATTTTAATCATATGAAAATCAAATCAATAAAAACAGTGATAATAGGCTTACTCCTCGGCTCTTTGAATGCATGCTCCGATTATCTGGATGTGTCGGATGAGCTCTCTGGAGGACTTTCCACATTCGAACAGGTGTTCAGTAATGTAGATTATACAAAAAGGTGGTATGCCAATGTTTACGCCAACGTACCTAATTATTCCCGGTTTTGTAATCCGAACGGAATGGGTGGTATATGGAGTGCATATGCCGATGAGGTCTATAACCGATGGGCCAATAATTCAGGGCGATATAACGACTGGAATGCAACGAACAACAATTCGGAAAGGTGGGTTGAGATGTATCAAAGGATAAGACAGGCCAATATATTCATGGAAAAAGCCAGGCCGATTATGGAGGAAGGAGGTCCCAATGCTGCCAGACTCACACAGGTCGAAGTCGATCGCTATAAAGCCAATGTACGTTTTATGAGGGCACTCTACCATTTTTACCTGATGGAGTTGAACGGTCCGATACCTATTATCACCCAATCTTTTACGTTGGAGGATGATCTGGATATTCCACGCAACTCATTAGATGAAGTCATTAATTTTATAGATACTGAACTAAGGGAAGCAATGGAAGGGATGGAGCAGGAGCCCTACCATGATAATGAAAGTTTCAGGGCGGTACCCACTAAGGGAGTTGCATTGGCGGTGCTTGCAAAATTATGGATGTATGCCGCCAGTCCTCTTTATAACGGGGAATATACAGAGGCTTTACAATTACAGAATAAAGATGGTAAATACCTGTTCCCGGCGAAAGATGAAAATAAAAAACAGAAAGCGTTCGATGCCTGTAAGGCTTTTATAGATTATGCTGAAGAGAATAACAGGTATGAACTCTATAAAGTGATGGTCAACGGGGTCTTAGATCCGGATCAATCCGTGTACGGAGTTTTTCAGGAGTATAATAAAGAGATCATCTGGGCAACCTCGGTCAATTCATGGGGAGGTGCGGACGGAAATGATTATGACACCTTTACTACACCGCGAAGCGAAAGTAAAGGCTTGGGAGATATAGCTGTCGTGCAGGAACTGGTGGACGATTTTTATATGAAAGATGGGTTGCCAATAAAGAATACATCTTTCTTGACCGGATCTCCATTGTACAGCGAAACGGGATTCGGTACATACAACGGTATAGAGGTTTTCAATATGTATATCGATCGTGAGCCGCGGTTTTATAATACCATCACCTTTTCCGGAAAAAGATGGCATATCAGCAATAAAGAGGTGCAATTCTATAGAGGCGGGAATGCAGATAACAGGGTGGAAGGATCCCCGAGAACGGGCTATCTCCTGTATAAAAGGGTAAACCGTACCGTACATATGGATTCTCCGGGAGTAAGGTCCAAATTCAGACCCTCCATCATCTTCCGTCTGGCAGATTTTTACCTGCTATATGCCGAGGCATTGAATGAAGTGAACCCATCTGATCCTGATGTATTAGAATATGTGAACCGTGTAAGGGAACGTGCCGGATTACCAAAACTTGAAGATCTTAATCCTGCTATCAAAGGGAACCAGGACCTGCAACGGGAAGCTATTCGCAGGGAGAGGCGTATCGAGCTGGCCACCGAAGGGCAGCGTTATTTCGATGTAAGACGATGGATGATCGCTGAAAATGCTCCGGGTGAAGGAGGACAGGGAGGTAACTTCCACGGCATGAACATGTACGGTAACAAAACAACATTCCATACCAGAACGGTCATACATAACCGTAGCTTTAAAAGGAAAAATTATTTTGATCCTATTCCTTATGCCGCTATTCAGAAAAGTGAACAACTTGTCCAGAATCCGGGGTGGTAAAATAAATGATGGATGATAACAATATAAAAACAGAATGCTATGACAAAAAATAAAAATAAATTAATGGTCATCCTTTTAGCAGCTTTTGTTGCCGGATTATCATTTACAAATTGTGATGATAATATGCCTCAATATGATAATGTGAGTGTAGAGAATATCACGTTGGACGAAGATCTCAAAAAAGGAGTAAGTATAGAAATTGGTGATTCTTTGGTGATTGCAAATAAATTAACGGTTTTTCCGGAAAATGCTACCAATAAAATGCAGACATTTTCTTCTTCCAATGAAGATGTGGCGGTAGTGGACGGCAGAGGAAAAATAAATACCAATTCTGTGGGTACTACTGTGATAACCGTCACTGTAGACGGGAAAACCGACGAGTTTACATTGACAGTGCGTGAAAGAGATATTATCGAAATTACAGAAATAGAAATAATAGATCCGGATGTGAGTATCAATGCGGGATCTACTCTGGATCTGAAAGAGTTGATAATCATATATCCCGCTGAAGCTTCCATCAATGATCTGGAGTATAGCTCAGACCAGGAATCAGTCGTGGAAGTAAACCAGAATGGGATCATTAGAGGCATTGCTGGTGGAACGGCAAAGATAACAGTGACCTTTAAACATGATTCATCTGTTTCAGGAGAGTTCAATGTAAGGGTGTTTGAAGATTATTCGCGTGAAGGATGGACTTTAGCAGCTTCGCAGAATCCTCTCTTTGTCGAAGGAAATAGTAATAAGTTGGAACATGCACTCGACGGAGACCCGGCTACATGGTTTGCTTTGGTGAAGCCAGGTAAAAGTCATGCAGGTATTTCAATACCCACTGCAGCGAATGGCGGATTTGTGTATTTCATTGTCGATATGAAGGAAGAACGGGATGTAAATTACTTCAGAATTCGTCACAGAGCCGGTACGGATACACTTCTCAGATACCGGATTATCGAGGAAGTGTCGGGAAGTAATGATGGCGTGAACTTCACAACCATTGCCACTGATGTTGCCATACCAAACTGGGATGTAGCTGCCACCGTAGAGACGCCAAATCTGATAATCCCTGCGTCAAAATACAGGTATCTGAAATTCTATTGTCAAAAGCAGGAATGCTTTGCAACAGACAGGGGATCTGTTCAATTAGCTGAAGTTTATATAGGAAAATAGCAATCTTCAATAGGTGAATTGAGAATATGTTTGACTCGTGGTGCATGTATTTGCATCACGGGTCATTAAAAACAGGTTCAAAGGTTTGTAGCATGGAGATATAGCGGAGAATAGCAATAATATAAGGATTAATAATGGAGCGATTTTTTAGAACAACGGTTTTACTGGCAATATGTTGTGCTTTTATAGCCTGTGGCGACAAGGATAATGGTCCTGAGAATACAGATCCCGGGAATGGAGGAACACCGGAACCTGTAACTTTCAGTATTACCCCTGTTGAGAAGCTTAATCAGGGTACTTTGGCCGTTAATTCGCATGCCGGTGTTGTATCGCGGTCGTCACTAAAGATGAATTTCAGGAGCTATATCGAACTGGACAATAGTTCGCTTGGAGTAGATAAACCTCATTATCCGCGAATTAAGAAGATGGCCAATGGAAATTATATTATGTTCTTTCACAATAACCAGATCGGAGCCAGTTGTTATTACGCAGTTGCCCAGAATCTTAAGTCATGGACTCCCAAAGGGAAACTATTCAGTAATTACAGTATTACCGACAGTAAGGGCAATGCCAATGAAAGGCGCTTTTCAAACTGCGATGCACTCGTTCTTTCCAACGGGAATATCTTGGCAGTGGCTTCGTACCGGGCTGACAAGGGGTATAAGGAACTTCCTCTTGATGCAGGCATCGCATTAAGTGTCAGTACGGATAATGGCGCAAGATGGAGTGCTCCTGTCGAAATATATCAGGGGGTAAACTGGGAACCGTATCTGTTAGAGTTACCTTCGGGCGAAATACATTGTTATTTTACCGATAGTAACCGCACAAATACCAATGCCACCGACACAGGAACAGCCATGATCGTCTCGAAAGATGGCGGTAAAACATGGACTCCTGCGTTCAGTAATCCTCCTTACTATGTGATACGGATGAAATGGGAGCAAGATGGTAATACGTACTTTAATCATCAGATGCCCTCTGTCATAAAACTCAATGGCGGCAATAAGCTGGCGGCTGCTATGGAGACGAATTATTTTGGAAAATATTATATATCGTTTGCCTATTCACCAGAAAATGGCGAATGGCAGCATCTTAATATGGATCAGGAAGGACCGGTAGATAGCGATAATCTTTCATTCGAAGGAAGTGCACCCTATTTGGTACAGTTCCCGTCGGGAGAAACAGTTGTTTCATACAATAAATCCTCCACCTTCTATATGAAGATGGGTGATGTCGGGGCACAAAACTTTGGAGAAGCTTATGCTCCGTTTTCCGGTGGCGGCTTTTGGGGATCACTGCAAACCGATGGTTCCCACCAACTCCTGGGGATAATGCCTCATACCTCTACCGGGAAGATCATGCTGGCGCAATTCATCCTCAATCACCGCATTGAGGCCGTACGACGGAGTGTGAAAGTGGACAGCGATAATTCGGAGTGGGCAAATACCGATCATGCGCTTTTTGTGGGTGGCAAATCACAGGCACAGGCAACACTCCGGTGTGCATTCGATAACGACAATCTGTATTTTCTTGCCGAAGTGCTTGATAAGGATATCGCGAAAGACGACTATACTGAAATTTTTATATGCCCTGTTACCGATGATGATAAACTGACTGACAAAGCTTGCCGGATAAGGGTCTCGCATGACGGATTGAGAAGTACGGGTATCTATGAAAACGGCTGGAAGGATGCAAACCTGGGCGTGTCGGCAAGTGCCGTATTCGAAGGCACTATCTCCAGAAACCATGATGAAGATCATGGATACTTCGTCGAGATCTCCATTCCACGATCCAAGTTGTCTATCAAAGAAGGAGAGTTACTTGTCAATTTCTCCATATCCGATAATCAGGGAGGGCTGGATGCTATTCATGATACCTCCTCCACAAATACGGCTAAATGGATACCGATAACTGGATTATAACGAAAAAATGAACTATCTAAACACATTGATGTAAAAAATAGAATAATCGTATGAAACGAGCATGATAATCATTCTCACACAAGAACACGATTAAAAGCGAGTTCCATATGATACATTTGAAAGTCAATAATTTTAATCATATGAAAAAAAATTATTTATTATTTGTAGCCCTCTTTTTTGTAACAATTGTAACTACTGCGCAGAATTATTTTGAAGACTTCCCTGTAAATGCTGATCCTAAAACTGTTGGTGAAAAACTGAGTAAACGTTTTTTGGAGAGCAAACATCAGTTGTATTTCGACAAAGGCATACACTATGCTGAAGTATGTACCTGGTATGGAGCGCTCAGATTCGCAGAGTTAACCAATAATCAGGAGTTGATAAAGCAGTTAAGGAATCGTTTTGAATTGCTGTTCCATATAGAGAAAGATCTCCTTCCCCCACCGATCCATGTAGATCAGAATATGTTCGGTTGCCTGCCTCTCAGGTTGTATAGTATAACCGGGGATCAGCGTTATCTGGATCTTGGATTGCCGTATGCCGACTCTCAATGGATCTTACCGGATAATGCGAACGAGGAAGAGCGTAAATGGCATGAGAAAGGATACTCATGGCAAACCCGCCTTTGGATAGATGATATGTACATGATTACCATTGTGCAATCGGAAGCGCATAATATTACCGGTGATGCCAAGTATATGGACAGAGCAGCCAAAGAAATGGTTTTGTACCTTGATGAGCTGCAACATCCTAACGGGCTTTTCTATCATGCTCCGGATGTACCGTTTTATTGGGGTCGTGGAGATGGATGGATGGCCGTTGGAATGACTGAGCTTTTGTTCAATTTACCCCAAAACGACCCTCACCGGGAACGAATATTGAATGGATATCTTTTGATGATGCACAATCTGAAAAAATACATAAACAAAGACGGACTTTGGAATCAATTGATAGATGATCCTGAGTCATGGACAGAGACTTCCGGGTCGGCAATGTTCGCTTATGCCATGATCGTAGGAGTGAAGAATGGCTGGCTTGACAAAGAGGAGTTCGCTCCTGTTGCACGCAGAGCATGGCTCTCATTGTGTAATTATATTAATGATAAAAATGATCTTACGGAAGTTTGTATCGGGACAGGAAAAAAGAACAGCAAGCAATATTATCTGGATCGCCCTCGTATAGCAGGTGATTTTCATGGACAAGCACCTATATTATGGTGTGCCCATGCCTTACTGGATAAATAGGGTCACAAAAAATCCAACTTTGTTAAAATAACTCCAATTTATGAGAATTTTATATTGTTACTTATGTATCTTTTCCCTTCTTGTTTGCTTTGGCTGTGAAAATGGTTCGGATGATCCCGTCGATACTAAGCAACCCAGTTTAAAAATAAATACGCAGGAAAAGTTGATCGCCAACACAGCCGGATCTTTTGAGATCTACGTGACTTCCAATACCTCATGGAGGGTTGAATCAAAAAATTCATGGCTTAAGCCGGAGAGACAGGAAGGGCAGGGGAATATATCCGTAAGGATCCAATATGAAGGAAGTACCACGGATAAGCGTACCGGTATTGTTCGGTTTATAACTGACGGACTGAATCCTGTTGAACTGACCGTGACCCAGACCGGCCTTACTTTCTCCAATCCCATCGCTGGAATACCCGATCCGTGGATAATAAAGCACAATGGGTCTTATTATTTGTGTAAAGCGGACGGGAACGGGATCAGTATTGCCAGATCAGATAAACTGTCTGAATTTCCCCATACCCGCAGGGTCTGGAGTTGCCCGTACGATATGGGAAACAACAAGCCGTGGAACGTCTCGCATGTCTGGGCACCCGAATTACACCGTATTGACGGTAGATGGTACATCTATTATGCTGCAGGACGCCCTCATGCCGAAACAAATTCCTACAGCTATCAGCGTAGTGGTGTATTAAGGGCTAAAACCGATGACCCGATGGGTGAATGGGAAGATATGGGAATGCTTTATACAGGTGATGGTTATCAACCGGGGATAGTTCCTTCTGCTGACAATACCCAATATGCTATTGACTTAGGGGTTTTTCAATTGAATGGTAAGTTGTATGCTGTATGGTCGGGTTATCCGGCAGGGAGTTCGGAGCAAAAACTTTATATCGCGACAATGTCGGATCCCTTGACCATCTCTTCGTCAAGGACTGCCATATCGAGCGCTGATAAATATTGGGAAACACACAATTCGAAAATCAATGAAGGGCCTGCATTCTTAAAAAATAAGGAGCATGGAAAATTCTTTGTGGTCTATTCCTGCAACGGTTCATGGACGAAGCATTATCGACTGGGTTACATTATGCTCAGTGATACGCTGGCCGATCCGACCAGACCGGCTAACTGGACTAAATCAGTGACAGAGGTCTTTTACCGCAACGACGATACGGCCCATGCTAACGGAGTCAATGGGGTGGGGCATTGTAGCTTTACAAAATCACCCGATGATACGGAGGATTGGATTGTTTACCACGTGAAAAACCGCAATGACGACGGTTGGTCGTCAGGCCGGTCGACGTTCATTCAAAAATTCGGGTGGAAAGCTGACGGAACTCCTGATTTTGGAACTCCCGTGGGATGGGGAGAGCCATTGGCGATCCCTTCGGGTGAAAGCCACTGATCTTCTACATAACTATAAAAATATGAATGTTCGACAGAACAGAATAAAAAAACCGCTCTCAAATGAGGGCGGTTTTCAAGGAAGATTCCTTTTTAATTTATCTGAACTATTTCGTTAAGCAAGAGCAGAAACAAAGCTTGCTTTGGTTATGCCGAGCGCAGAAATAGTCTAGGTTTATCTGAACTATTTTGTTAAGCTAAATGAGCAAATGATAAGCTTGCTTATACTATGCCATAGCGAGAATTGAAAATCGAGGAGCCTGCGACTCAAATAGTCTAAGTTTATCTAAATGTATAGCGCAAACTGAGTGCAAATCCGCTAAACCAATAGTCGTTATAGCTGTTGGTGAAATTAAACGAGGGCTTCCAGTCTAAAGAGACATTAAACGGAGCCGAGGGGAAGACATACTCGATACCTCCAATCAGATCGGCTCCAAGCAGGAAAGCGTTGTCGTAACGGTTTTTATCTTTGCGTATTCCCCCGAGATGGGCGCCAAGTCCCACATACCAATCTAAGCCGGGTGCACCGGGGATAGGTTGTTGATATTCGTACAACCCGGTAAGCAAGAAGTAATTGGGTGATGCGGCAAGGATAAACTCACCTGCCGATGCGGGTGCGAAAAAATGTTTCAGCGTTACACCGCTGTCATAACCCAATCTCACACCGAGGGCGGTGTTGTACTGTTGTGCATTGAGTGTAGTTGCAAAAGCTGTCATTAGAAGAGCTGCGAAAAGTAGTTTTTTTAGTTTCATACGATTAAGAATTAGACACAAGAACCGAGAATCAAGACACAAGACACAAGACATTTTAATTATCTTCTCGTGTGAGTACAGTTCTCAGACTTGTTTCATACGATTGGTTTATATAGGAAGATAACAAATAACCGTGCATATTGTTTGCTGTCATTTAAAAACATTATCGAATTATCATCCCAACCTCTTCCCGGTTTCACTATTAGTTTTTCACTTTTCACTTTTCACTTCTAGATAGCATTTTCTGCAGAGAGGCTGGTATTCGTCGGTCTCGCCTAACATCACCTGTTTATCGTTTTTTACCAACCGGTGCGAATAGTTCGCCAGGTTACCGCAACGCACGCAAATGGCATGTACTTTTATCACATCATCGGCAATGGCGCATAATCCCGGCATCGGGCCGAAGGGAATACGTTTGAAATCCATGTCGAGCCCGGCAATGATCACCCTGATCCCTTGGTCGGCCAGATTCTGGCACACATCCACTAATCCCATGTCGAAGAACTGTGCCTCATCGATCCCTATCACTTCCGCTCCCGAGGAGAGAAGTAAGATATTGCTGGAGTGTTCCACAGGGGTGGAGAGAATGGCGTTTTTATCGTGCGATACCACCTCTTCTCCGGAATAGCGGGTATCGATGGCGGGCTTAAAGATTTCTACCGTTTGACGTGCAAACTGGGCACGGCGTAATCTGCGCAGTAATTCTTCGGTTTTACCTGAGAACATCGATCCGCAAATAACTTCGATACGTCCGGTGCGTGCTGTTTCGTTTAGTTTGTTTTCGTTATACATCTTCTGTTCGGATGGTTCTTTCCTGATATGTTTTCTGACGATTTACCCGGTATGGCAATATAAGGGAGATTATTTTCCTTTGACAATTTTCTTGATCTCGTTTAGTTTATTGAGTGCCTCGATGGGGGTTAGGTTGTTTATATCGAGGTTGATGATCTCGTCACGCACCTGGCTGAGGATTGGGTCATCCAGTTGGAAGAAACTCAACTGGTAGCCTTCCCGTTTTTCCACAAAATCCTGAATGGGCTTTTTGATCATCTCTTTCCGGTTGGAGGATTCCATCTGGGCAAGGATCGCATCCGCCCGGTTGGTAATACTTTGTGGAACACCGGCCATTTTTGCCACATGGATACCGAAGCTGTGTTCACTTCCGCCCGGCATCAATTTACGCAGGAAGATCACCTTGTTATCGATCTCCTTTACCGCCACATTATAATTTTTAATGCGTTTGAACGATTTCTCCATCTCATTCAGTTCGTGATAATGCGTAGCGAAGAGTGTCTTGGCACGTGCTTTCGGATTCTCGTGTATATATTCCACTATCGCCCAGGCGATAGAGATACCGTCGTAGGTGCTTGTGCCCCGTCCCAGTTCATCAAAAAGGACCAAGCTGCGATCCGACAAGTTGTTAAGGATATTCGCCGCTTCGTTCATCTCTACCATAAAAGTGGATTCACCTAGTGAGATGTTGTCCGATGCGCCTACCCTGGTAAATATCTTATCTACCAGTCCGATCTTTGCGGAATCGGCCGGTACAAATGATCCTATCTGTGCCATCAATGTAATGAGTGCAATCTGGCGGAGGAGTGCCGATTTTCCCGCCATATTGGGCCCGGTGATGATGATGATCTGTTGGGTTTCACTATCCAAATAAAGGTCATTTGCAATAAACGGTTCTCCGGCAGGGAGTTGCTTTTCGATTACCGGGTGGCGGCCGCTTTTTATGTCTATGATTTCGGAGTCGTTGATTTCCGGCCGGATATACTTGTTTTCTTGTGCTGCGTTGGCGAAGGAGAGAAGGCAATCGGCCCGGGCAATTATGTTAGCATTGGTCTGGATAGCGGGAATATATTCAAGCAGGCTTTCAACCAATGAGGAGTAAATACGGTTCTCAAGTGAGATAATTTTCTCTTCGGCTCCCAGTATCTTCTCTTCATATTCTTTCAGTTCTGCCGTGATATACCGTTCGGCGTTTACTAATGTCTGTTTGCGTATCCAGTCAGCCGGGACTTTGTCTTTATGTGTGTTGCGTACCTCTATATAATAGCCGAATACATTGTTAAAAGCTACTTTTAGCGATGGTATACCGGTTCTTTCACTCTCTCGTTGCTGGATTTGCATCAGGTAATCTTTACCTGAATAGGCGATCTGGCGCAGTTCGTCCAACTCTTTGTCCACACCCTTCCTTATATATCCACCCTTATGTAGCAAGGTCGGTGGGTCAGGGACAATCTCTTTTTCAATACGATCCCGGATCGCGAGGCAGGGGTCGAGTTTCTCTCCCATCTCTACAATACTTTGGTTATCGGATGAGAGGAAAGCTTCCCTGATTGGCTCGATGGCAGTGAGCGCTACTCTCAATTGCGCTACTTCCCTCGGATTGATCCTCCCCGTGGCGGCTTTAGAGATGATCCGCTCTAAATCGCCTATGAGTGGGAGTTGTTGTTCAAGCAACATTTTCAGTTCCGGATTCCGGAAAAAATGTTCTACTACGTCCAGGCGTGACTCGATAGGTTTAGCTTCCTTCAGGGGAAACACCGTCCATCTGCGCAGCAGTCGTGAACCCATTGGGGAAATGGTTTTGTCAAGCACATTGAGAAGGCTTTTTCCTCCTTCGTTGAGAGGGTTGATCAGTTCCAGGTTGCGTATGGTGAATCTGTCGAGTCTTACGAAACGCTCTTCTTCAATACGTAACAAGGAAGTTATATGTCCAATATGTTTATGTTGCGTGATATCCAGGTAATGGAGTATGGCACCTGAAGCGATAATTCCTTGTGTAAGCTGCTCGATCCCGAAGCCTTTCAGATTTTTTGTCTGAAAATGGGAAAGTAATCTGTCGCGGGCACTGCTTTCCGTAAAAATCCAGTCGTCCAGTTCAAAAAGGAACCATTGGGAGCCGAAGGCTTCTTCAAACTTCTTTTTATTGCCTCGTTCAATGAGTATCTCTTTCGGAGCAAAGTTGGAAAGGAGTTTATCGATATCGTCGACCGTACCTTCAGCAGTGAGGAATTCACCGGTGGAGATGTCGAGGAAAGCAACTCCGAATCGGTTTCCCTTTTCCATATGCATTGCACAGAGAAAGTTATTTTCTTTGTGGTTCAGTATATTGTCATTGATGGAGACTCCGGGGGTGACCAATTCGGTGATTCCCCGTTTTACCAGTTTCTTGGTCATCTTCGGGTCTTCCAACTGGTCGCAGATAGCTACGCGTTTGCCGGCACGCACTAATTTGGGCAGGTAGGTATCCAGAGCATGATGAGGAAAACCTGCCAGTTCCACAAACTGCGCCGTACCGTTCGCCCTCCGTGTAAGTGTAATGCCCAATATCTCAGCTGCCACGACGGCATCATCCGAAAATGTCTCATAAAAATCACCTACACGAAACAACAATATAGCGTCGGGATGTTGTGTTTTTATCTCAACGTACTGCTTCATCATCGGTGTTTCTGCTATCTTTTTTCCCACAGATCTTTTTTATAATTACCAATTACCAATTACTAATGACTAATTATCACAGTACATTAAATTGTTGAATCTTGAATTTTGAATCTTAAATCTTGAATCTGAGAAGCGAAATTACAAAAAAAGCATGATTACCCAAAATTACTGTAGCAGTTGTCTTAATTCTTTGACTCCTTCCGACGCTCCTTTTTGAATATGATGGATATCATAACGACTGGTATACACATCCTTCGGATCAATTAAATATACCGGCACATTTTTTCTCACGTCATGGAGTAGTCCCGCTGCCGGATACACGTTCATGGAGGTCCCGATGATGACGAAGATATCGGCCCGGTTACAAATTTTTTCGGCTTCAGGGATCATGGGAACCGCTTCGCCAAACCAGACGATATGCGGTCGTAACTGGAACCCTTTCTCGCAAGTGTCTCCCAAATGGAGGTCTATATGTTCCGGATCTATGTCGTAGATGAGCGAATCATCTCCGGTGGAACGAGCTTTCATCAGTTCACCGTGCAGATGCAATACTTTTGTGCTGCCGGCCTGTTCATGGAGGTTGTCGATGTTTTGGGTGATGATGTGCAGGTCAAAATCTTTTTCCATCCCTGCCAGTTCATAATGCCCTGCGTTGGGTTTGGCTTTCATTAGTTCACGACGACGCATATTGTAGAAGTTCAGGACTAATTCGGGATTCGCTTCAAATCCTTCGGGTGTGGCCACTTGTTCTACCGGGTATTGTTCCCATAAACCTCCCGAGTCGCGGAAAGTGGCAATGCCGCTTTCCGCACTCATGCCGGCTCCTGTAAGTACGACCAGTTTTTTCTTCATACGATTTCTTTTTGGTTCAAATATAGCTTTTTTCACCTTAAAACCAGCGTTGTTTCATATTAAAATCGTACTTTTGTGAGTTTAAATCAAAAGAAAAAGTTAAATGGACAAATTAAGTTACGCGTTAGGGATGAGTATGGCTTCAAATTTGATGAATTCAGGATTGAAGCAGATTGATGTGGAATCATTTGTGAAAGCCTTTACGGAAATTATGAATAATACCACCCCCTCCATGAGCCCTCAGGAGGCAAATCAGGTTATTCAAAGCTATTTTAGCAAGATACAGGATGAGATGTTGGAGAATAATCTGAAAGAGGGAGAAGCATTTCTTGAAGAGAACCGTAAAAAAGAGGGTGTAGTTACGCTTCCCAGCGGATTACAGTATGAAGTGCTGAAAGAAGGAGACGGAGCTACACCGAAAGCTACCGACAAAGTGAAATGCCACTATCACGGCACATTATTGAATGGTCAAGTCTTTGACAGTTCCGTACAGAGAGGCCAACCTGCTGTTTTTGGTGTAAATCAGGTGATCAAAGGATGGGTAGAAGCGCTTCAACTAATGTCTGTAGGGTCGAAGTGGAGATTGTATATTCCTTCCGATCTTGCTTACGGAACACAGGGTGCAGGAAACTCCATTGAACCTAATTCCGCTCTTATTTTCGATGTAGAGTTATTGGGAATAGAGTAACAATACTTATATTACTTTCTTATTTTCCCTTACAAAATCAACATAATACATTATTAATATATAGAAGAAAATGAAGAAAACAATTTTAGGCGCATTTTGTGCCATGACTGTGCTGGCAGTGTTGATGGTGTCCTGCGGAGGAGCCTCCACGCCGAAGACCTCCCTGAAAAATTCTGTGGACAGTGTCTCTTATGCCTATGGTGTAAGTATGGCAGAGCAGGGATTAGTGCAATACCTCGAACAGCAAGGAGTATTGCAAAGTGCATCCAACATCGAATACGATTATCAGATGAGGATTGCTGCTGCCGATTCTACCCAAAAGGCAGCATTACAAAAAGAGATGGCCGCAAAGATCGACTCAGTGAACAAGATCAATGCTCCCCGTCTTAATGAATTTATTAAAGGGTTAAAAGCAGCAATGAATCTTGAGGAGAAGTCTCCTTATGCCCAGGGGTTAAGTATTGGAGTACAGTTTTCCCAGATGATGCTTCCTCAATTCAATTCGATGCTTTTCGGATCCGACTCCACACAAAAAGTGGATAATGACCAGATTATGGCCGGATTGATCTCTGTATTGAAAAATCAACAGTTGGCTATCAGTACGATGGATGCCAACGCGTTAGTGCAGAAAAAGATGGAGGAGGCCCAGGCTGCCAGCCAAGCTCGTCAGGAAGAAGAACTTAAGGTACAGTATGCCGATAGTATTGCCGCCGGTGATGCGTATCTTGCCGAGAATGCTAAAAGAGAAGGAGTGGTTACACTCCCCAGCGGATTGCAATATGAGGTCCTTCGTGAAGGTAACGGGCCGATTCCCACTGATACCGATCGTGTGAAAGTACATTACCACGGTACGTTGATCAACGGTACGGTTTTCGACAGCAGTGTAAACAGAGGGGAGCCTTCCACTTTTGGCGTGACCCAGGTGATTGCCGGTTGGACTGAAGCGTTGAAGCTGATGCCCGTAGGATCGAAATGGAGATTATATGTTCCCTATGATCTGGCATACGGAGCACAGGATCGTGGAACCATCAAACCATTTTCCAATCTTATTTTCGATGTAGAATTACTGGGAATAGAAGAATAAACAATTCTCGGAATAAAAGTAAGGAAAGGGTGGCCAAAAGGTCACTCTTTTTTTTGTTTTGTTGTTTTTTGAATAATCGATTGGTTTTATCTTTTTTATATTGATTTCTTCAATATTCAATAAAAAATAAAGAAATTTTCAATTTTTACTTGCATAATGTTTTTTGAGGGTGTATATTTGCACTATTATAGATTGTAAGGTTGTAGTATTTGGATTTGTTAAAATTCCATGATCGTTTTTGCTATTATGTTTCGGTGGAATTATTAATGAAATATATCAAAAACAGGGATGGAAATTTCAGTCTGACGTTTTTTTTTAAAAAAAAGTGCAAAAAACCACGTAATTAAAATAAATGATTTATATTTGCGCAACGTATAGATAACCACAAAAATGTTAAAATAATGTAGAGTGGTGTTGTAAGATAGTAGAGTTATAGAGTCTCTATGATAGGAAAGGTGTTTGTATGTTAATTATTTTGATAATTAATCTTGTATTATTAGTTAAAACCCTTCCAGCCTATTGAATTGATAGGATAAGAAAGATGATATTATAATAGTGTTTAATTTAAAAGTAGAGTTTATGAAAAGAAAGCTAACTATGTTTTTAGCCCTGTTCTTTATTGGGATAGGGCTTGCTGTGGCTCAGACCCAGGTACGCGGTACCGTGGTGGATGAAGCGGGCGAACCGGTGATTGGGGCTACTATCCAGATTAAAGGTACATCGCAGGGAACCGTTTCCGATATTGACGGTAATTTCAACCTGTCTGCCCCTGCCGGTGGGACACTGGTAATTTCCTATGTGGGATATCAAACACAGGAAGTGCCCGTGAGTGCGAATGTGAGTGTGCAATTAAGTGCTGATTCAGAATTATTGGATGAGGTGGTTGTGGTTGGGTATGGAACAACAACCCGGAGAGCTTTCACCGGTGCCGCTTCCTCTGTTTCCAATGATTTAATTGAAAACAAGATTGATATTAATCCTGTTAAGGCACTTGCCGGAACTGTTCCCGGTTTACAGATGAATGTAGGTTCCGGACAGCCGGGTGCGCCGGCCAATATTTTTATTAGAGGTCGAAATTCGGTAAACTCCGGTACACAACCTTTATATGTAATTGACGGAGTTCCCTTCGAGACGGGTATACAGGGAATGCGTCAGAGTGAAGGGCAACAGATGAGCCCTCTGGCCACCATTAGTGCGCAGGATATTGAAAGTGTTACGGTGCTGAAGGATGCAAGTGCTACTTCTATTTATGGAGCAAGGGCTGCCAATGGTGTAATTGTGATTACCACGAAAAAAGGTAAGAGAGGATTGAATATTGATTTTACGGCAAGAGTGGGTACCGAGAGTATGCCGAGTTATACAGATAATTATAAACTTGTGGATGCCGATACCTATAGACAACTTTCAAAGGAAGCATTGTTGAATGGTTATAATTATGCTTCGACAGTAGGAAGACAAAGTAACTTCCAACGATTTAATGACGCTTATGGATTAGGACTTCCTTATAATGAATCGGGAGCAGAAGATTTTTTCAGTTGGTATACCGAAATTGATTACGACTCTCCTTATAATACTGACTGGTTAAAAGAGGTTACACGTACGGGATTGATTCAAAATTATACCCTGACACTCAATGGAGGCGGTGAAACTGCTACAGCGGCACGTTATTATACTTCTGTGGATTATTTCGATACGAAGGCTATCGTGAGAGGAAAAGACATGAAGAGGTATTCTTTCCGTTTTAATTTTGATCAGGCACCTACTGAGAAAGTAGCTTATGGATTCAATTCCAATGTGGCACATACCATTACCAATATGGGAGCCGGAGGAGGATATTTCTCCGATCCCATCACGCAGGCTATTATGCAAAGTCCGCTTTCTCCTGTCTATAATGAAGACGGCACATGGAATTTTAATACCATTAATGGTTATAACCCGGTTGCCCAAAGAAGTGAGTTAGGAGATAAAAGTGAAGCAAAACAGTATCGTTTTATCTTTTCTCCCTATGTAACTTATAAATTTATTGATGAATTAAGTTTTACATCACGATTAGGTGTGGATGGGTACCTGATTGATGAGTTTGGAACCTGGTCATTCCTGCAACCACAAGGTAAGGATATGAGAGGCTTGGGTGAAAATGGTTACAGGGCTAATTTTGTTACAACCATTACGAACACACTCAATTATGGCAAAAATTTTGACGGACATAATCTGGATGTATTGTTAGGACAGGAAGGACAAAAAACCAACTATAAAGGTACTTATCTGGCCGGATCAAATTATCCCGTTGACTATTTGGAAGATGTTGAACTGGCAGCTACTCCGGGTAGTGCTTCTACAACCAGGAGGGAGTTGGTTTTAAATTCATATTTTTCAAGAGCTGAATATAACTATAATGAAAAATATTATCTGTCCGGAAGTTTTCGTATGGATGGTTCTTCCAGATTCTCAAAGGAAAACCGATGGGCTCCTTTCTGGTCAGCCGGTGCTAAGTATCGTATATCAAGTGAAAACTTTATGCAAGGAATTGAATGGTTGGATGATTTGACTGTTCGTGCCAGCTACGGTACATCAGGTAATCAAACAGTAGGAAATCTTGATATAATGCAGGGTTGGTATGCTTCACGCAATCTCTATGATTTTGGTTATAACTACAATGGACAACCGGGTTCAAACCGTTTGCAGATTGGAAATAGTTCGTTGAAATGGGAAAGAACTGCCAAATTTAATGTGGGATTGGATGTTATGTTATTTAATTTCCTGACTGTGTCTGCCGATTATTATAAACACAGAACAAAGGATATGGTATTTGGTGTACCGCTTTCACGCACTACAGGTATGAGTTCTTCTTACCTCAATGTGGGAGAATTGGAAAACCAAGGTGTGGAATTCTCCATAATGGCACGTCTCTTCAACCGGAATGATTTCTCCTGGAACGTGACCCTAAACGGTTCTCACAATAAGAATGAGATTATCAAATTAAGTACTGATAACCCTATTGAGTACACTTATCAAATTGTAGAACCGGGAAAAGATTACTATACTTTCAAGATGAAAGAGTGGGCTGGGGTTGATCCGGAAACCGGAGTTGGTATGTGGTACCTGAACGAAGAAGGAGATGAAACTACCACCAATTATAATGCTGCTAAAAAACGGTATGTGGGTAAAGCGACTCCTGATTTTCAAGGTGGACTTACCAATAATCTCCAATGGAAAGGGTTTGATATGAGTTTCCAAATTAATTTCTCTGTAGGCGGTAAAATATATGGAAACCATCTGCGTTATGATGAACAAATTGGTAATTCGTTCGGATCTCCATTTACAAAATATGTGGCTGAAAACAGATGGCAAAAACCTGGGGATATTGCAAAGGTGCCGATGTTAATGTTTACCACCGGTGTAACCGAAAATTCGCATTCATCCCGTTTCCTGATGGACGGCTCTTATGTGAAATTCAGATCTTTGTCTTTAGGTTATACCTTGCCTAATCGCATTGTATCGAATATCGGATTGAGTAAGACCCGTCTGTTTTTCAATGCTGAAAATCTATTCACGATTGCCGATGCAGATTATAGGGGTTTTGATCCCGGAAGCGTTGATGCTAATGGTGTTCAATGGTGGAATTATCCTACTCCACGTTCATTTGTGTTTGGTTTAACTTTAGGATTTTAAAATTGATAGATTATGAAAAGAATACTTATATATATATTTAGTCTGGTTGTCGGATTATCGACATTCTGGTCTTGTGATTTCGAAACGGATATCTACACAGCCATTGACATGGATAATGCTTTCGGATCGGCACAGGATATAGAAAATGCATTGAATGGAGCATATAGAAATGTGGGAAGTTATTACTATAGGGGAAACAGGGTGATTGCTATAGGCGATATGGCTTCAGATGTAGCTGAAGCGGATGCTAGTACAGGTCACTTCGTCGCAATCAATATGTGGACATTTACCGATACCAGTGGTGAATTATTGGATGCCTGGACATATGCTTATAAAGTAATAGACCAGTCCACAAGAGGGATCAACGGTTCCCTGGAATTGCTTAATGGCGGAAATCTGCCTGAGGGTGATGATGCCAGGTTGGAATCAGCTCTCTCTCAATTCTATGCATTGAGAGCATTAGCACATTTTGACTTAGTAAATCTTTTTGGTCTTCCTTATAAGGCAGGTGGAAATAACTCTCAGTTGGGTATAGTTATTGTAGATCAGGAGCCTATTGAAGATTTTCAACAAGTTTCAAGATCGACAGTAGAAGAGACCTATGCACAAGTATTGAAAGATATCAACAGTGCCAAGCAGTATGTAACAGGAGGGATCAATCAATATTATTTCAATGAAGCGGCCATCTATGCGTTGGAAGCACGTGTAAATCTCTATATGCATAGGTATGAAGCTGCAATCACAGCAGCCAATAAAGCCATTGAGCTCCGCAACTCTAATGGAGTCGATAATGCGACCTATTTGTCAATGTGGAGAAGTACGGCTATAAGTGGTGAGGATATATTCACTTTGGTAAAATCAAATGATGATAACTTGTCCGCTAATGCATTGAACACGTTGTACGGATCATATGGAGGACAGGTATCTCAATTTACAAAAGAAAAATTTGCAGCTAATGATATCCGTGGAGGTTTAATTTCTGCTACGAATCATCCCGGAAAATATGATGGAATACCTTCTGCTGCTGCAGTTAGTAACGTTCCTGTTTTCAGGCTATCTGAAATGTATTTGATCGTTGCTGAGTCTCAAGCACAATTGAATAATATCAGTGCTGCCCAGACTGCTCTGCTTTATACTGCAAAAAGAAATACCGATATAACCACAGTCGCAGATCTACCTGCTACCCAGGCCGGTTTATTGGAATTTATAGCGGACGAAAGAATTCGTGAGTTCTTCACAGAAGGACATCGTTTCTATGATCTGAGAAGAACCGGAGCAGTCGCTACCATTGCAGGTGATGATCAGTTTGTAGCTGCCAACTTTGTATATCCAATCCCTTCTGAGGAGATCAATTCTGGATTTGGTGTGACGCAAAACGAAGGATGGAGCGATAATTTACCCAATCACTAAAAAGTTGAAATTATAAAAGTAACATAGTTTAGATTCTGTTATTAAACTAATAGGAAAAGCTGTCTGGAGAAATCCAGGCAGCTTTTTTGGTGATATGCGGAAAATATCCGTCAGGTGGGATATATAGGAGATTACACAATTCGTATCCATGTCGTATATCGCGAAGAATTATTTCAACAAAACAAAAAGCTGGCTCAGCCAGCGTATAAATGGGCACGATGTGAACGGCAGACAAGCTCAATTTACACCCGAAGAAATAGATACGCTCAACAAAGCATTTTCTGATCTATCACAGAAATTAGGGGCATTCCGCATTTCTTTGTAAACAACCCCGCATTCGCTACCCGGATGTAAAAACCACTTAATCCCTGATCAGCGGTGAGGGTAAAGGAATCTGTTCATCATTCAATAATTTAAGTATGCGTGCCATAGTTTACAAATGTATGGATTTTTCTTAGAAAACCGTAAGAGTTTACTGCATAAAGAATAAGTAAACTTAAACAGGGTATAGTACAATCCTGATGCGAATTATTTTCTATCTTCAGTAATTATATGTAATTTTGAAGTTATACTTCGAAATTACATAAATTGATTTAAGAGATGAGTAAATTGTTTATTGAAAGAAAAATTACCGCTGTTTTGCATGAAGTTTACCACTATTTTTCGGTAATAACATTAATCGGCCCGCGCCAGTCAGGGAAAACCACTTTGTTGAAAAAAGTTTTTGCCAACCTGCCATACTATTCATTGGAGAATCTTGATGTCAGACAATTTGCCATAAATGACCCTATGGGTTTTCTTACCCAGCATCCCGAAGGAATGATTTTGGACGAAGTGCAGAATGCTCCCGTCCTGATGTCTTTTATACAAGGTATGGTCGATAAAGATCCTGAAAAACGATTTATCCTTTCGGGTAGTTCTCAATTTTCCATCCTTGAGAAAATAACTCAATCGTTAGCGGGGCGTACCGCTGTACTGGAACTACTCCCGCTTTCATTTGCCGAAGTGAAAAATGAAGCGCAAAACAAAACAGTAGACAGATTGATACTGGATGGTTTTTATCCGGTTATATATGCAGGAAAGAACATACCTTCCCTATTTTATCCATCGTATGTAAAAACTTATTTAGAACGGGATGTGCGGGATTTGTTACAAATAAAAGATATGATGCAATTTCAAACTTTTTTAAGGCTTTGTGCCGGACGTATCGGCTGTTTGTTTAACGCCTCGGAACTTTCAAACGAAGTCGGGGTCTCGGCTAATACTATCAAATCATGGCTGTCCGTTTTGCAGGCATCTTATGTAATTCTCTTATTGCCTCCTTTCTTTGAAAATATACGTAAACGGCTAACCAAGACCCCGAAGCTCTATTTTTGTGATACGGGACTTGCTTGCTATCTGTTGGGAATTGAAACAGAACAACAATTGGAAAGAGATAGAATGCGGGGTCATTTATTTGAGAACCTTATTATCAACGAAGCACTTAAAACCCGATATAATCGGGGAAAAGAAAGTAATTTATTCTTTTATAGGGACAGTAACGGCAATGAAGTGGATTTGCTTTTGAAACAAGGAAAAGACTATAAAGCTATTGAAATAAAATCTTCTCAAACGTATCATCCCGATTTCGAGAAAGGGATTCGTGCTATTACCTCTTCCCTTGGGGATAGGATAATTGACAAAACTATTATTTATACCGGGGAGTTTGAGAATAATTCTTCAGAAGTAAAGCTGCTGAATTACAGGGTGATGGAGTCGGTTCTGTAAGGGGCTAAGTCTTACATCTCACGTCCTAACAGCATGGGTAATGCTCCTGCATAATAAAAAGGGATATTGAGCAATTTGAACGATTTCCCTTTTGGAGTCCGTGCCGTGTCCACAGAATACTTTTCACTCCATATACGAACGGCTGTATTCCCTGCTGACAAATCCATAAAAGATTGTATGGAGCGTAAATGGGCATTAGTCCCCGATTTTACCTCTATGGGAATAATATGGGTGCCCTGTTGCCAAATGAAATCGACTTCGGCATTGGATCCCTTTTTGTTGCGTATCCAGAAGTTGAGATGCTCAATATGTGCATTGTTTAATAGTACGCGCAATTCTTGTGCTACAATCTGTTCGGCAATAGTCCCTTTAGCCGTAAAATTAACAAGCCCGGTATCTACCCAACACAATTTTGGCGCTCGGCGAAAAGACACTTCAATAGGAACCTGCACGCTGGTAGCGGGATATACCAATTCCAACAGAAAAGCCCTCTCCATTATTGTAAATGCCTCCCTGACATCCTTGGAAAGATAACCGGAGCCCCCAAAATTAACGCAATAGCGCCACCGCTTTCGGTTCGGTTTGTATTTCATCGATAAACAGCAGGATCCTGCCTTTTTCTATAGATATATTTTGACGAAAACTAACAACCTGC
Organism: Proteiniphilum sp.; assembly: GCF_034331125.1. NCBI lineage: Bacteria > Pseudomonadati > Bacteroidota > Bacteroidia > Bacteroidales > Dysgonomonadaceae > Proteiniphilum > Proteiniphilum sp. The sequence continues at coordinate 265 of NZ_JAXQGC010000006.1, read as the reverse complement.
ATTATTTCCGAAACCGTATCTGATTCGGTAAACAATCGCGCATCTCCCGGCCTTTCAAGGTTTAGATGGATGTAATTGTCGAACTCCCGGCTAAACTCTTCTACGACGGTTGTTTTCCCTACTTGCCTGGCTCCACGTAGGATAAGCGGCTTGCGGTGCGGATTCGACGCCCATTCTTTCAATCTTTGATATATATTTCTGTAAAACATAAAAATTTGTTCTATGAAGCGACAGCAAGTTACAGCATACCAGTCAGACCTGTTCA
>NZ_JAXQGC010000005.1:0-26429 GCF_034331125.1 Proteiniphilum sp. | reverse complement strand
ACCTTGAATTGCTGTCATTAGATTTTCGACCTTGAAAGCAATGTGCGGATTATTTCGGGTGGCGAGGGAATTGCGATAGTTATGTTACCATTGCCGGTAACGCACAAATATACGCAATTCTATGAATAGAATATTTGAAAATTGCAATATAAATTAAGATGATCCGTAAATACTCCTAAATGTCTGTTTTTTTATGTGAATCCAGCTTGCGTTAGGTTTGCAAATGTAATGACCATATTATGTGAATCTGACGTTTTACGGATGATCATTCAATTAAAATAAGTCTCCCTCGTTTTGAGACAGTTGATTCCTACAAGACAACCGCGAAATCTATACACATGTGAGTGACCGATCAGAAAATTCCTGCCAAAAAGTCAGATACTATGCTTTGGCAAAGATTTTGATGACATTCTAATGTAAATCAGCGTGAAGCGGGTTTGGAATTCAGCATTATATGTGGAACTTTTGAGTTGGTTATCACGTTTAACAATAGAATAAGAAAGGAGATAATATATATGAACTTTAATAATTTTACAATAAAAGCCCAGGAGGCGGTACAGAAGGCTATCGAACTGGCACAGGGAAACAATCAGCAGATGATTGAGCCGGCACACCTGCTCAAAGGGATGATGCTGGTAGGCGAAAATATAACCAGTTTTCTGTTTCAGAAACTGGGTGTAAATCCTCAAAATCTGGAGAGAGTGCTCGACAAGGAAATTGAGTCTTTTCCCCGTGTATCAGGTGGCGACCCGATGTTAAGCCGGGAGACTAATGCCGTTTTCCAGAAAGCGAACGATTTCACCAGCAAGATGGGTGACCAGTTCGTATCGCTGGAACATCTGCTGTTAGCAATCATGGATGAAAAGAACAGTGCATCTCAGATGATGAAAGATGCGGGCATTTCACTGAACCAGTTGCAGGCAGCTATTCAGGATTTACGTAAAGGACAAAAGGTGACAAGCCAGTCGGCCGAAGATACTTACCAGTCGCTGGGCAAATATGCTGTGAACCTGACCGAACGTGCCCGTAACGGTAAACTTGACCCTGTTATCGGACGTGATGAAGAGATCCGTCGTGTTTTGCAGATCCTGAGCCGGCGCACAAAGAACAATCCTATCCTGATCGGTGAACCGGGAACAGGGAAGACTGCCATTGCCGAAGGATTGGCATACCGTATCGTGCGGGGTGATGTACCGGAGAACCTCAAGAGCAAACAGATATATTCTCTGGATATGGGAGCGCTGATTGCCGGTGCAAAGTACAAAGGTGAGTTCGAGGAACGGTTGAAGTCAGTAATCAACGAAGTGGTGAAGTCGGATGGAGAGATCATCCTTTTCATTGATGAAATTCATACGCTGGTCGGTGCCGGAAAGAGTGAAGGCGCAATGGATGCCGCCAATATCCTGAAACCTGCCCTGGCGCGTGGTGAATTGCGTGCTATCGGAGCTACTACGCTGGATGAATACCAGAAGTATTTTGAAAAGGATAAAGCGTTGGAACGTCGTTTCCAGACAGTGATGGTGGACGAACCGAGTGAATCGGATACAATCTCGATCCTCCGTGGATTGAAAGAAAGGTACGAAAACCATCATAAGGTACGTATCAAAGACGAAGCGATTATTGCTGCCGTACAACTGTCGAGCCGCTATATTACGGATCGTTTCCTGCCTGACAAGGCGATCGACCTGATGGACGAGGCGGCCGCCAAACTGCGTATGGAAGTCGACTCTGTTCCTGAAGAGCTGGACGAGATCATGCGGAAAATCAAGCAGTTGGAGATCGAACGTGAAGCAATACGTCGTGAAAATGATACCCAGAAAGAGGAGTTACTTACCAGGCAGATTGAAGATTTACGTGCCGAAGAGTCGGAATATAAAGCCAAATGGCAGTCTGAAAAAGAAATTATCAACAAGATCCAGCAGGACAAGATCGACATTGAAAATGCCAAGTTTGAAGCAGAACGGGCCGAGCGCGAAGGTGATTACGGTAAGGTCGCTGAATTACGTTATGGTACGATCAAGGAGAAAGAGACTGAGATCGAAGAACTGCAAAAACAGTTGCATGAACGCCAGGGTGGACGTGCGATGATTAAAGAAGAGGTGGATGCTGAAGATATTGCCGATGTAGTATCGCGGTGGACCGGTATTCCGGTGAGTAAGATGCTGCAGAGCGAACGAGAGAAACTGCTTCATCTCGAAGAAGAACTTCATAAACGTGTTGTCGGCCAGGAGGAAGCTATCTCTGCCGTAGCTGACGCAGTGCGGCGTAACCGTGCCGGATTGAGCGACCCGAAACGTCCTGTCGGTTCTTTCATCTTCTTGGGTACGACGGGTGTTGGTAAGACGGAGTTGGCGAAAGCGCTGGCAGAATACCTCTTCGATGATGAGAATATGATGACCCGTATCGATATGAGCGAGTATCAGGAGAAATTCAGTGCTACCCGGCTGATTGGAGCACCTCCGGGATATGTGGGGTATGATGAAGGTGGACAACTCACTGAAGCTATCCGCCGTAAACCCTATTCAGTGGTATTGTTCGATGAGATTGAAAAGGCCCATCCGGATGTGTTCAATATCCTGTTGCAGGTGCTGGATGACGGCCGGTTGACCGATAACAAGGGGAGGGTGGTGAATTTCAAAAATACCATTATCATTATGACCTCTAATATGGGGTCGAACCTGATCCGTGAGAATTTTGAAAGGATCACTCCTTCGAACCGTGAAGAGATTATCGAAAATACCCGGAATCTGGTGATGGATATGCTGAAAAGAACTATCCGTCCGGAGTTTTTGAACAGGATCGATGATATTATCATGTTTGCCCCGTTGAAGGAAGAGGAGATTGAACAGATTGTACGCATCCAGTTAAATACTGTTGGGAAAATGCTGTCGGAGAGCGGTATCGAGTTGAAGTATACAGATGAAGCGGTCAGAAGTATATCGGTAGCAGGTTTTGATCCTGAATTCGGTGCACGTCCGGTAAAACGGTTGATCCAGCGCAAGGTGTTGAACCAGCTTTCGAAGGACCTGTTGGCAGGAAAGGTGGATAAGACAAAACCGATCGTGATCGATGCGATAGACGATACGGTCTTTTTCAGGAACTAACTTTATCAGTTTACGTCTGTTTCATCGAAAGGGGCCCCGGACAGAAGATGTAGCCGAAGAAGAACTAATGAAGTAATATTGATTTCAACTTATCTTCTCCAGAAGCTGGGAATAAACAGCGAAAGAACGGTGAATACTTCGAGACGGCCGACCAGCATCAGGAAGGTGAGGTAGTACTTGGCAAAGACTGTGGCCGATTCAAATGTGCCGCTGGGTCCGTAAGAACCCAGCCCGAATCCATAGCTGCTGATCGTAGAGATGGAAACGCCGATGGACTCCTCGAAGGTCATGCCGGTAAAGCTCAGGATGAGAGTGCTGATCGCAGCCAGGGAGAGGTAGAGGAAGACAAAGGCGAGTATCTTGGAGGCGGTCTCGCCGGCGATTACCTTGCCATTCAACTTGACACGATAAAGCGCATCGGGGTGTACCTGCTTCTTGAATACCAGGAAGGAGCTTTTCGACAGTACCACCAACCGCGATATCTTCATGCCACCCGAAGTGGAGCCTTCACAACCGCAGAAGAGGATCATCGCCAGGAAAAGAAGCCAGTAGACATGCCCCCACAGCTGGAAATCTACCGTCGCATATCCCGTAGTGGTGATCGCCGCGATCACCTGGAAAAGGGCTGTCCTGAAGGTCTGCTCCAGGCCCTCCATCTCGCCAGTAGACAGTAGCAATGCCGTTATTCCTACGGTGAAGAGCATAATGATCCCTACATACCACCTGAATTCCTCCTCCCTGAAGAGGGAGAAAGAGAAACGGGTAAAGAAAGTATATAGCAGCATGAAGTTTGTCCCACCGAAAAACATGATGATCGTGATCACATATTCGGTATAGGGGGAGTTGAAGAAGGCAATGCTTGCTTGTTTCGTGGAGAAACCGCCCGTAGATATGGCTGAGAGAGTATGGCAGGCGGCATCGAACGCATCCATAGGTCCCGCCAGCAAAAAAATAAATCCTACAACAGTGAGCCCGAGATAGGTAAAGGTCATATGCTTGGTGACCTCTTTGACCCGCGGCCTGAACTGGTCTTCGGCAATACCCGTGGCTTCAGCTTCGTAAAATTGTCCTGAGCTCCCTCCGAAGACCGGCATGAACGACATCACGAAGATGATGATACCGAACCCGCCGATCCATTGTGTGAAGCTGCGCCAGAAATGGAGCGACCTGGGAAATGCTTCGATATTGACCAGTGTGGAGCTGCCGGTAGTGGTAAACCCGCACATGCTCTCAAAAAATGCATTGGTGAAGGATGGGATGGCGCCGCTGAACAGGTAGGGGAGCGTGCCGAACAATGCCATCATCAACCATGAGAGCGTGACAGTGAGGTACACCTCCCGTTTTGTAAGCTTGGCCGACTTCCGCTTCCGCTTTCTTCCCAGCAATGTGAGGATTGCCCCGGAGCCGGAGGTGATCAATGCCGAGAGATAAATGCTGTTTACTGCTGTCTCGTTATAATATTCACCTACGAACGCGGAAAAAAGCATGAAGACCGCTTCAATCAGCAGGAGCAAGCCGACGGTATTTAGTACAAACTGATAGTTAAACCTTTGCATGCGTCGTAGTTTGTCCGGAGGCATATGCATGTACGGTATGCAAAATCTGCCCTGGCACAAATTTAATTAAATAGTTTTTCGATACTTTTCAGTGATTTATTGAGGAAAAACACCACTACCTGATCATAGGGCTCAATCAATGTATCTCCGTCCACCAGCATGGGTTCCCCGTTTCGGATGATGGCCCCGAAAGTGATGTCGGGCGGTAGATTCAGGTTCCTGATCAGTTTTTTTGTCACTTTGGAGTTGGGTTTGGCGATGACTTCCCCTACATTGGCATCGGCAATAGTAAGGCTCTTTATATTGGAAGCATCGGCTTTCAGCAACAGTTCGTAGATCTTGCTGGCGGCGATCAGTTTTTTGTTGATCACTGTTCCAATATTGAACCGTTCTGCCATCGAGATGTAATCGATATTCTCAACTTCGGCCACCGTCCTCTTCACGCCATACTGTTTTGCCATCATACATCCCAGGATATTGGCTTCGGAGTTACCGGTAAGGGCGAGAAATGCATCGGACTCAGTGATGCCCTCCCGCAGGAGAAATTCAGCGTTCCGGCCGTCTTCCACAAAAACGGTGACGTTGGGAGGGGCCATCTCCACTAGCTTTTCCGCACGTTCCCTGTCCTGTTCAATGATCTTTATATTGATGTTCGACGGGAGTTGTTGTATGGTACGCATGGTGATGCGGCTGCCACCCATAAACATAATCTTTCTGGTCTCGAACGATTTTTTACCGAACAGTTCGGGCAATGAATCGATATGTTTTCTGAGGGTGGTGAAATAAAGAATATCATCAGGAAGTATCTGATCGCTCCCTTTAGGTATCAGGGTGTGCGAATTGCGCTTGATGGCCACCATGTGGAACCGTTTGTTTGTCTGTGGAAGGTCGTACAGGTATGTATTCACAATGGGGGCATTCTCCCTTACTTTGGCGGCGGCAAGGATTACGGTTCCGTTGCATAATTCCCACCAGAAGCGTGCCCACGGCGTTTTAAGCGACATTGCGATCTCCCGGGCCGCGATCAGTTCGGGATAGATCATGGAATGAATCCCCAACTTTTCAAAGAATTCTTTGTTCTTGGGTAACAGGTATTCGTAATTATCTATACGGGCAAGCGTCCTTTTCGTGCCTAAATTGGAGGCGAGCATGCAAGAGGTGATATTCTTCGACTCTTCGGGTGTGACACCGATATAGAGGTCGGCATTGGTTGCTCCTGCTTCAGTGAGGTCTTTGAGTGACATGCAGTTGCCGATATAGGTAAGTATGTCGGAGTTGTCGTGTATGATGGCAAGGCGGTCTTTATTGCCATCGATAAGGGTTATGTCGTGATTTTCCTGCCCGAGAAGTTTTGCCAGATGGGTTCCGACAGCTCCTGCACCTGCTATTAAAATCTTCATTACGTCCTTTGTAGTTAATGATTCTCTATCTCAACGGTTATGTATCTGTACAACAGGGTTTATCCTGTTATGCGGTGGCTGTAGATGTGCATGAATTCCCCGGGTTTCCTTATACATACGCGTAATATGTTCCAGTATTCCCTCTTCATCAATTCCGGTGATCTGCTGTAGTTCCTTGACAGATCCGTGGGTGACGAACTCATCAGGAATACCGATGCGGAGTACGTGTACATCGGAGTAATCATTTTCCGCAAGGAATTCGAGTACGGCGCTTCCTAACCCTCCCTTAACGACTCCATCTTCCACGGTGATGATATATCTGAATTTCCTTGCCACTTTATGCAGCAACTCTTGATCGATGGGTTTCAGGAAGACCATATCGTAATGTGCCACACTGATTCCCGATTTCTCCGCTTCGTCGATTGCTCTTGCTGCATTATTGCCGATAGCACCAATGGAGAGGAGGGCTATATCTTTTCCTTTTCTTAGTTTCCTCCCTTTACCGATAGGAAGGATATGGGGTTCGTTTTTCCATTCGGTCATCTCACCCTGGCCACGGGGGTACCTGATCGCGAAAGGTCCTTCGTTTCCATATACGGCTGTGTGCATCAGGTTGCGCAGTTCATGTTCGTTGTAGGGCGATGAGATAATCAGGTTGGGTATGGGACGAAGATAGGCAAGGTCAAATACACCATGATGCGTAGGGCCATCGGGACCCACTAAACCTGCCCTGTCAAGACAGAAGATCACTTTCAGTTTTTGTAGTGCCACATCGTGGATTACCTGGTCGTATGCCCGTTGCATAAACGATGAGTAAATATTACAAAACGGGATCAATCCTTCTTTTGCCATGCCGGCGGAAAAGGTTACGGCATGTGCTTCGGCAATGCCCACATCGAATGACCTGTCGGGGAATCTGTCTGCCATAAAAGTCATGGAACAGCCGGTGGGCATGGCCGGAGTCACTCCCACGATTTTCTCATTTTTCTCAGCCATCGCCACAAGGGTATGTCCGAACACATCCTGATAAAGCTGGGGTTGGTTTGCATTATCCTTCAGGATCCGCTCGCCGGTCTCTTTATTGAAAAGACCCGGTGAATGCCAGATGGTGGCCGATTTTTCAGCCGGCCTGAATCCTTTGCCTTTGACGGTTTTGATGTGAAGTAACTTCGGCCCCTGCATATCTTTGATATTGCGGAGTATACGGATCAATCCTGGCAGGTCATGCCCATCCACAGGCCCGAAATATCGTATATTAAATCCTTCGAACAGATTTTGCTCTTTGGTTATCAGGGATTTGACGCTGTTATTGAACCGCAGGACGAGGTTCTTTTCTTTTTCCGAAATCAGATTTCGTTTTTTGAAACCCTGGTAGATATTGTTACGTACCTTATTGTATTTTGCAGAAGTGGTCAGTTTCACCAGGTAATCCTGCATTCCACCCACGTTGTTGTCGATCGACATATCATTGTCGTTAAGGATGATCAACAGGTTATTGGGTTGCGAGCAGGCGTTGTTGATCCCTTCGTAGGCCAATCCGCCGGTCATGGATCCATCGCCGATGATGGCAACGATATGCCGGTTCATTTCCTTCCTGAGATTGGCTGCCACAGCCATACCCAACGCTGCCGAGATGGAGGTGGACGCATGGCCGGCGGCAAAAGTATCGTATTCGCTCTCATTGGGGTTGGTGAACCCGGAAAGCCCTCCCAGCTTACGATTGGTTGAAAACCGGTCGCGGCGGCCGGTCAGTATCTTATGGCTATAGGCCTGATGCCCTACATCCCATACGAGTCGGTCGTAGGGAGTATTATAGAGGTAATGGAGCGCCACAGTCAACTCTACAGTTCCCAGGCTCGATCCAAAATGTCCGGGGTTATTGGAAAGCTGCTCGATGATGAATTCCCTCAGTTCGCGGCAAACTGTTTCCAGTTGTTCTATGCTGAGTTTTTTCAGATCGTCGGGGCTGTTTATATGTTGTAAATATTGCATACGCTTGTTTTATTTAGAATAAGGGGTAAAGAATAAAGAGAAAAGACAATGTTTAGATTTACTGCTCGCTTCATAATTCTGCACACAGTTTTCTTCTTTAATAACGGGTTTAGGTATAAAATAGTTTATAATTATCCTAATGATTCATAGACCTTTCCATTTTTCCACCTTCCCACTTTTCTACCTTAATTCGCCATATCGGAGAAGAACTTGATGCGAACCAGGCGTATTTCGGTTTCTGTATAATCTGACAATTCTTCCTGTGCCTTCTCCAGATCATCTGTCTCGGTCTCTTTGAAATAGGAGTAAATATCCTGCAATACATCCTGATCCATCACTTCATTGAGGAAATAATCAATATTGATCTTGGTACCCGAATATACAATGGCTTCTACTTCCGACAGCATTTCGTTAAAATCAATACCTTTTGATTCCGCTAAATCGTCAAGTGCCACTTTCCTGTCAATAGCCTGTACGATAGAGACTTTGAGTTTCGATTTATTGGCGACCGTCTTCACTCGGAGATCTTCGGGACGGGTAATGTCGTTTTCCTCCACGTGTTTCTTTATCAGATCCACGAATTCTTTGCCATAGCGTTTTGCTTTTCCGGCACCCACTCCGGGAATATTTTGCAATTCCTCAAGCGTAATGGGATAGGAGGTGGCCATGGCTTCGAGTGACGAAGGCTGGAAAATAACATAAGGAGGAACGTTTAATTTTTTCGACAGTTTTTTCCTCAGGTCCTTCATCATGGAGAAAAGCACGGGGTCGGCAGCTCCACCGCTTCCACCGGCAGAGATCACATCTGAATCATCACTTTCCGGATCGCTCATGCTGTCCTCATCTTCATCATCTTTCGTTATCTCAAATGAGACAGGGCTTTTCAAGAAGTCTTTCCCCTTCTTGGTGATCTTGAGAATACCGTAGTTTTCGATATCTTTTTTCAGATAGTTATCGAGTAGTGCCTGACGGATAACTACTTCCCAGGTACTTTCTTCCTCATCGGCACCCGATCCGAATTCCTCCAATTCATTATGCCCGTACGTCTCTATATCAGATGATTCTTTTCCTATAAGGAAATTTATAAGATAATCGGCCTTTTGTTTTTCTTTGAGAGCGGTAATCGCTTCCAACACAGTAATAAGTAACTCTTTCGCTTCCACTTTCTTCTTGGGATTTAAACAATTGTCACAATGTTCACAATTCGGTTCGTTATACTCTTCGCCAAAGTAGTGCAGCAGCACTTTCCTCCGGCATACGGATGTTTCTGCATAAGCGGCTGTTTCCAGCAGCAGTTGTTTTCCGATCTCCTGTTCCGAGACCGGTTTACCCTGCATGAAACGCTCCAGTTTCTGCAGGTCTTTTTCTGAATAGAATGCGATGCATTTTCCCTCACCCCCATCGCGTCCGGCACGGCCGGTTTCCTGATAATAACCTTCAAGGCTCTTGGGAATATCATAATGGATCACATAACGTACATCAGGTTTATCGATTCCCATACCAAAGGCAATAGTCGCTACAATTACATCCACCTTCTCCATAAGGAAAGCATCCTGATTATTGCTGCGCGTGGCGGCATCCATTCCGGCGTGGTAAGGTAATGCCCTGATATCGTTTGCTTGCAGGATCTCTGCAAAATCGTCCACTTTCTTTCGGCTCAGACAATAGATAATTCCTGATTTTTTGCCCTGGGAGAGAATATACTTAATGATCTCCCTGTCTATTTGTTCAGTCTTATTACGAATCTCGTAATAGAGGTTGGGGCGGTTAAAAGATGATTTAAATACCACCGCGTCAGTCATCCCGAGATTCTTCTGGATATCGTGCTGTACCTTTGGTGTGGCTGTTGCAGTTAAAGTGATGATAGGGCGTACGCTGATCTCACTGATGATTGGCCTGATGCGCCGGTATTCCGGCCGGAAATCATGACCCCATTCCGAAATACAATGCGCCTCATCCACAGCATAAAATGAAATGGGAATATTCCGGAGGAATTCCACATTTTCGGTCTTGGTGAGCGACTCGGGCGCTACATAGAGCATTTTTGTCTTACCGGAGAGCACATCTCTTTTTACCTCTTCTATCTCCTGCTTGTTGAGTGAAGAGTTTAGAAAATGGGCAATACCGTTCTCCTCACTGTAGTTGCGCATGGCATCCACCTGATTTTTCATCAGTGCGATAAGCGGTGAAATGACAATCGCCGTTCCCTCCATCAGCAATGCAGGGAGCTGGTAGCAGAGTGATTTTCCGCCACCGGTAGGCATCAATACAAAAGTGTCTTTTCCGGATAAGATACTTTCAATGATGGCCTCCTGGTTACCTTTAAAAGTATCGAACCCAAAATATTTCTTTAACCCTTTGTATAATAGATCTTGTTTTTCCATTGAGCAAATCACTCTGTAATCAAATCTGCCTTTTCCGAAAGGCAAGCACAAATTTAGGAAAGTATTTTATATTTCCAAATAAGATTTATAGTAATACAAAATGAATATTTGTGGTTGTGCTGTAAATCCTCTCTAATTCAATAAAGAACGGGTGGTGAACACATGAAAAAAACGCAGGCTGAACATGCGTTTTTTTGATTCACACGCAACCGGCTTTCACCGGCCGGAGTTCCTATATGTCGCGAATGGAATCTCTGTCAGGCTACTCTTAAATGATGGAGGTCTGAATTTTCCAACTGGTGCGTAGCATATTCGCGGGTGACGTGCATTTTTTTCTTTTCGGCAGAAGAAGGAAGGGTGAACATCGCTTCTATCATGATCGCTTCTACGATAGAACGCAGTCCGCGTGCTCCCAGTTTGAATTCAATCGCCTTATCAACAATATATTCGTAAGCATCCTGGTCGAAAGTGAGCGTTACATTATCCATCTCAAATAACTTCTGATATTGTTTGATGATCGAGTTTTTGGGTTCCACCAATATACGCAGCAATGCATCCCGGTCAAGCGGCTCCAAATAGGTCAGGACGGGAAGGCGCCCGATGATTTCAGGGATCAGGCCGAACGATTTCAGGTCGAGCGGAGTGATGTATTTCATCAGGTTATTCCGGTCGATTACCGAAGTTTGATTGCTGGCAGCATAACCTACCACCCGTGTGTTGAGGCGCTGGGCGATTTTTTTCTCTATCCCGTCGAAGGCACCCCCGCAAATGAACAATATATTTTTGGTATTTACGGCGATCATCCGTTGTTCCGGATGTTTTCGGCCCCCCTGGGGCGGCACATTCACCACCGAGCCTTCGAGTAGTTTTAATAATCCCTGCTGTACTCCTTCACCACTCACATCGCGGGTGATAGAAGGGTTGTCGCTCTTACGGGCAATTTTATCGATTTCGTCGATAAAAACGATCCCTCTTTCCGCAGCGTTCACGTTATAATCGGCGACCTGGAGCAGACGGGTGAGAATACTTTCTATATCCTCTCCCACATAGCCGGCTTCAGTAAGCACGGTAGCATCCACAATAGTAAAGGGTACCTGCAGCATCTTTGCAATGGTTCTGGCCAGCAATGTCTTTCCTGTACCTGTTGCCCCTACCATAATGATGTTCGATTTTTCAATCTCCACATCATCTTTGGTATTCTTCTGCAGGATGCGTTTATAGTGGTTATAGACCGATACCGACAGAAAACGCTTTGCACTCTCCTGTTTGATCACATACTGATCTAAAAACTCCTTGATCTGTGCCGGTTTAGGGAGTGAGGAGAGGGAAAGTCCGATGTCTGATTTCTTGTTGCTTTGGAACGAGTCGTTCACAATTTCGTGTGCCTGTTCGGCACACATGTCGCAGATAAAGCCGGTCATACCCGAAATGAGCAGATTTACTTCCTGCTCACTTCTTCCACAAAAACTGCAATGATTGCTGCTATTCACCTTTTTAGCCATTGTTTATTTCTTTTTTGTCAGGACGTCATCTACCATACCGTATTCTTTGGCCTCGGCTGCCGTCATCCAGAAATCGCGGTCGGAATCTCTGGCCACATCTTCAACGGGTTTACCCGAATGGGTGGATATGATGGCGTAAAGCTCCTGTTTGATCTTTGCAATTTCACGGGCGGTAATTTCTATGTCCGAGGCTTGTCCCTGTACGCCTCCCAACGGTTGATGGATCATTACACGGGAGTGATTGAGGGCGAACCGTTTTTTCTCGGTACCGGCTACCAGTAATATGGCCGCCATTGAAGCTGCAATACCGGTACAAATGGTAGATATGTCGCTTGAGATGAATTGCATGGTGTCGTAGATACCCAATCCTGCATAGACTGACCCGCCGGGTGAGTTAATGTAGATGGAGATATCTTTTCCCGGGTCGGAAGAATCGAGATAGAGTAACTGGGCCTGGATCACATTGGCCGTATAATCGTCGACAGCAGTGCCGAGGAAGATAATACGATCCATCATCAAACGGGAAAAAACATCCATCTGTGCTACGTTGAGCTGACGTTCCTCGATGATGGTGGGGGAGATGTATCCTCCCTGACTGGTGATATTCATGTAACTATCCAATCTGGAGCCGTTCATGCCCAGATGCTTCACCGCATATTTTCTAAAATCGTTATGCATAAAATTTTGTTTGATGTTTATAATTCTATTTATTACCTGTAAAGTAACTGCAAACAGAGTGCCAAATTTACACCCCGGTATACTTATCAGCTTTAGAATTATACAACAAATTTATAACGAATTATCGAATTACAAAATAAAATCCAGATAAACAATTGATAGGTTGCTCAGCAGATATTTATTTTTTTGTTGAGGTTTTTCTTTTTTTTGCCGGTTTTTCGGTTGACTCCGTCCCCTCTTCTGTGTCAGGTGTGTCGTTAGAAACAGGTTGCTCTGTGTCGGCCGCCTCTTCTGTTACGCTATTGTCGGAAACGATTTCCTCCACAACATCTTCATCACGACCGTGCTCTTCTGTATGTTCACCGTGTTGATGCATATGTCCGCTCATCAATTCGCTGAAATCTTTCGATGAGATCTCTTTTTCAATTACGGTCACATTTTCTTTTAGCCAGTCGATAAGTTTGTTTTCGGTAGCCCTGTCGAACAGGTTACGGACTGTTTCTTCTTTTTCGAGCAGACTCTTGGTGTAATTTTGCAGTACATCCGCAGGCAGGTTGGTCATTCCATATTGGGCAAACTGTGCTCTTGCTACTTCCGTTGCAAGCGCTTCAATATCTGTGAAGTCGACTTTGATCTCGTTTTCTTCCACGATTTTCTGTCTTGCCACATGGAATTTCAGGTCTTCCAGAATTTTTGGAAAATCTTCTTCTATCTCTTCGGCTGTACGTTTTTCATCCACTTCGAGTAGCCAACGTTTCAACAGTTCGTCGGGGAATGTTACTTCTTCCATCATCTTTACAATGAGATCCCGTGCTTCATGAATGAACAGATGATCGACGTCCGGTTTAAATTGTTTCACCAGTTCTTCTCCCACCTTTGTTCTGAACTCTTCTTCCGTAGTGGCTACTCCTTCACCCAATACTTTGTCGAAAAGTTCCTGGTTCATTTCTGCTTCTTTATAGCGGGTCACCTCTTTAATGTCGAACCGGAAATCAGAATTTATCTCCGCTACGTTTTCTTTAGTGGTTTGCAGCAGCGATGCTATTTCGGCTTCGTTATTGTCGTAGGCCTTTCTGGGATTGAGTACCACGCTGTCACCTACTTTGGCTCCGATAAAGCTGTTTTTAGTCTCTTCATCCTTAATATAGGACGGCATCAGGATAGCGTTTTCTATTACCTGGCCGTTCTCTTTTTCCTTGTCACCATCCATTTCGACAAGGGTGCCTTTGATCAGATCGGTATCTTTTGCTTCCTCTTCCACAGATGCATAAGTGCCGTAATTCTGTTTGTAGGCATCCATCTGCCGTTCGAACAGTTCCGGTTCCAGTTGTATCTTGTAGGAGGTCAGTTCAACACTTTTGTCGAGCTTCAGGTCGAATTCGGGAGTAAGCGCCACATCGAACGAGAATTTGAGTATCTCATCTTTTTCCAGATCAATTTCTTCGTCCAGGTTATCAGCCGGCAGAGGTTCTCCCAGTACTTTAAGTTTATTGTCACGAATGAAATTCCCTATTTCGTCGGAAACAATTTTATTGATTTCGTCGACCAATATAGCTTTTCCATATAATTTCCGGATCAGGCTTTTGGGTACTTTTCCCTGACGGAATCCGGGAATATTGGCCCTTTGACGATATTGATTCAGTGACTTATCTACCTTTTCCTGATAATCTGCTTTTTCCAGTTCAATGACGATGGTTCCATTCACATCGTTCGTTTTGTTCAGTGTTGACTTCATTATAATAGTTGAAAATGATTGTTTTTTGTTGAAAGTGCGTAAAATTCAACCGTTTGAAACATTTTTAAAAATAAGATTGCAAAATTAGTGTTATTCTTTTAATCTGCAAAAAATATTTTATTGAACCCGCTGCAATTCTGTTACCGGATTATTGTACTACCTTTGCACTTTAAATGACAGCAGCAATGAAACCTTTTTTTTCGTCCTTCACACCCGGCTATAAGATAGCCTGGCTTTTTTTGTTTCTGCTGATTGGTGTAATCACAGCCGGTATCCTGACAAATCTTATTCTGATGATACCGGGAGTGGACGGCGGAGACGGAGTGACTGCGATTTATGTGGGCTCGGTAATGCAATCGGTGTTGGGCACTGCTTTGCCGGCATATTTTATTGCTGTTTTGACTCACACTGCCCCGGTACGCTACCTGAAGATGACTGCCAATGGCCGGATGGGAGAAAAAATGATATTCGCTGTTCTGGCTTTTATCTTCTCTTACTGTTTAGCTTCGTTTCTGTCCCAATGGAACAAAGGGATGGAACTTCCCGCATCTATGCATGAAGTGGAGCAGGTATTACGCTCCATGGAAGATGCTGCACTCGAGACCACCGGTTTGTTGCTATCGGGTAAGACCATCGGAAGTCTTATCCTGAACCTGATTATTGTAGCAGGGTTTGCAGCAGTGTCGGAAGAGATGTTTTTCCGTGGAGCCTTACAACAATTTATTCAGGAGAAGTTTCCGAACGGACATGTGGCTGTCTGGATCACGGCACTGGTATTCAGTCTGGTCCATTTTCAGTTTTATGGATTTTTGCCCAGACTCCTGTTGGGCGCCCTGCTGGGGTATCTGTTCCTTTACACGCGGAATCTATGGGTACCTATCCTGTTCCACTTTATGAATAATGCTTTCATAGTCGTGTTACATTATTTCTGGGGTGACAGTAAATGGATTCAGCAGTTAGACGAGATGCCGGTCGACAGGTGGTTTGCCTTTGTCGCTGTTGGGAGCGCCTTATGTACCGTGCTGCTGTTTCGGGGATACCGACGGAGGATGACAATTGAAAGTTGACAATTGAAAATTGAAAATTGAAAATGGATGGATAATAGTGTGAAAAATGATTTGTTGATTTAACGATTTTGGAATCTTGAATCTTGAATTTGGAATCTGAATTGAAAATCGACGTAGTCAAATCCAACATCCCATATTCCAAATCTGACATCCCAAATAGTCTTGGTTCTATTAATTTGTCAGTCTTTATTCTAAAAATAAATAAACAATAATAATGATACAAATTCAAAATACGCTTTTGTCGGACGATATATTCGAAGAACAATTTATCTGTGACCTCTGCAAATGCAAGGGAGAATGTTGTGTAGAGGGGGAGTCGGGAGCACCTATTACAAAAGAGGAGTTCCGGGAGATAGAAGGAATTCTGTCTGAAATCTGGAATGATCTTTCCCCGAAGGCACAGGAGGTGATTAATAGGCAGGGTATCGCCTATACCGATTATGATGGGGAACTGGTTACCTCACTTGTAAATGGAAAAGAGTGTGTATTCACCTACTTCGATGCAGATGGAATTTGCAAATGTGCCATCGACAATGCTTACCGTGAAGGCCGGATATCTGTCCGTAAACCGGTCTCGTGCCATCTTTACCCAATAAGGTTGACAGAATACAGCGATTTCACTGCAGTCAATTATCACCGTTGGTCAATATGTGAGCCGGCCGTAAGACTTGGGAGGAAAGAAGGAATACCCCTTTACCGCTTCCTGAGAGAACCGTTGACCAGAAAATTTGGGGAAGAGTGGTATAATGAAGTGTGTGAAGCCGCCAAATTGCTGAAAGGAGAGGAGTAATTTCTTGATTTTTTATCCTATTTGCTTTCTCAATTTAGAATCTTGTGCTATTTTTGCACATACATAAGTAAAATGTGCATAATAGTATGGTTTCTGCAATTTCCAAAACAAAGAAAGATTTAATCGATGTAGCACAGCAGCTTTTCGCCAAAAAAGGTGTTGAGAACACAACGATGAATGATATTGCCGAAGCATCACAACGTGGCCGTCGCACTCTCTATACCTATTTCAACAGCAAATACGATATTTATAAGGCAGTTATTGAGTCGGAACTCAATGTGTTGTACCACAGGCTTGAGGAAGTAATCAAACGTGATATTCCGGCTGATGAGAAACTCATCCTGCTGGCTTTTACACGCTTGAGTGCCGTCAAGGAGGTGGTTACACGCAATGGTACGTTACGTGCCAATTTCTTTAGGGATATCTGGCAGGTGGAAAACGTCCGCAAGGAGTTCGACAGGAAAGAGATCAGCTACCTTGAAGGAATTATCCAGGATGGTTGTAATAAAGGTATCTTCGTGTTGAAGAATGTGAAACAGACTGCGGTAATATTGCATTATGCTTTTAAAGGATTGGAAGTACCTTCCATCCGGGGTACATTAGGGCTTGACTATAATAAAAAAGAAGACAGGGAGATTATCTCTGATATTCTTTTTAAGGGATTGTATAGTAGGAGTGAAAAATGAAAAGTGAAAAGTGAAGATTGGGGAGACGAGGAGTGGGAAATTAATAATTAGTAATTAACATAATATGAAGTTATTAGAAGGAAAAACAGCGTTAGTTACCGGAGCTGCCCGTGGTATTGGGAAAGCAATTGCATTGAAGTTTGCTTCGGAAGGAGCGAATATCGCATTTACGGATTTAACTATAGACGAGGTCGGTGCAGCTACCGAGCACGAAATTGCTTCTTTGGGAGTGAAGTGTAAAGGCTATGCCTCCAATGCTGCCGATTTTGAAGAAACACACAAGGTGGTTGAGCAGGTGATGCAGGATTTTGGCCGCATAGATATCCTGATCAACAATGCCGGTATCACTAAAGACGGGTTGATGATGCGGATGAGCGAGCAGCAATGGGATGCGGTGATCAATGTCAACCTGAAATCGGCATTCAACTTCATTCATGCGGTGACACCTGTGATGATGCGTCAGAAATCAGGCAGCATCGTGAACATGAGTTCCGTGGTGGGAGTATCCGGGAACGCCGGTCAGGCCAACTATTCTGCTTCCAAAGCAGGTATGATCGGTCTGGCGAAATCCATGGCGAAAGAGTTAGGTTCACGCGGTATCCGTGTCAATGCCATTGCTCCTGGTTTCATCATTACCGAAATGACCGGACAGTTGTCGGAAGAAGTGCGTAACGAATGGGCAAAACAGATTCCATTACGACGCGGAGGTACACCGGAAGATGTTGCGAATACAGCTCTTTTTCTTGCTTCCGACCTCTCTTCGTATGTAAGCGGACAAGTAATCAATGTCTGCGGTGGTATGAATACCTGATTAGATGACAGTTCTTTACGAAGATAACCACATCATTATTGTCAACAAGGCGCCGGGTGAGATCGTGCAGGGCGACAAAACGGGCGACAAACCGTTGTCCGAGATGGTGAAGGAGTATCTGAAAGAGAAATACAATAAGCCCGGCAACGTTTTTTGTGGTGTGACGCACCGGCTCGACCGTCCTACGAGTGGAGTGGTGGTGTTTGCAAAGACCAGTAAAGCGTTGTCGCGGCTCAACGATATGTTTCGCAATGGCGAAGTTGACAAGACTTATTGGGCCATTGTGAAGGCACGTCCCCCGAAAGAGGAAGATCAGTTGACGCACTATCTGATAAAGAATGAAAAGACCAACAAATCCACTGCGCATACTAGTGAGAAACCACATACCAAAAAAGCGGTACTGCATTACCGGCTGATATCCGCTTCACAGAATTATTATTTGCTGGAGATAGATCTGGAGACCGGAAGACACCATCAGATCCGGGTTCAATTAGCCAAAATAGGATGCCCAATCAAGGGAGATCTCAAATATGGCGCAGCCCGTTCTAATCCGGACGGGAGCATCAGTCTTCATGCACGTACTATCTCGTTTATCCATCCTGTCTCCAAAGAAAAGATACTGGTAACCGCACCTGTGCCGGAAGATAATTTATGGAAATCATTTGAAGTGAAAGATACAATTTTATAATTTTTTTGCTTAATAAGCCGCAGGAATTCGATATTATCCATAAAGCAGTGAATGAATTTTAAGATAAAAATCTTACATTTGCATATCAGTGTATGAGCTGACATTATTAAGGGAAAAAGTATAAATCTACAAATCAATAAATCATTAAATTATCAAATCAATTTAAATGAAACCAACTTTATTTGTATTGGCAGCGGGAATGGGTAGCCGCTATGGAGGACTGAAACAGTTAGACGGATTGGGCCCGGGTGGTGAGACCATTATGGATTATTCTATTTATGATGCGGTGAATGCCGGCTTTGGAAAGCTGGTCTTCGTGATCCGTCAGTCGTTTGAAAATGATTTCCGGGAGAAGATCGTCAGTAAATATGAAAAAAAAATACCGGTGGAACTGGTATTCCAGGAACTGGATAAATTGCCGGAAGGTTTTACGCCTCATCCTGACCGTGTGAAACCCTGGGGCACCAATCATGCCGTGATGATGGGTAAAGAGGTCATTAATGAGCCTTTTGCCGTGATTAACGCCGACGATTTCTACGGGCGTGAGAGTTATAAGGTATTGGCTGATTATCTTTCTACCCTGGAAGGAAGTGAAAACAAATATTGTATGGTGGGCTACCGTGTCGGGAACACTCTTTCTGAAAGTGGAACCGTAGCACGTGGGGTTTGTGAAACTGACGAAGAACGCAATCTTACCGGAGTAGTGGAACGTACCCAGGTAATGCGTGTGGATGGGAAAGTGAGCTATAAGGACGAAAACGACCAATGGGTTGCCATCGACGATAACACTCCTGTATCCATGAATATGTGGGGATTTACGCCCGACTATTTCAAATATTCCGATGATTATTTTGTGCAATTCCTTAAAGAAAATGCCGAAAATCTAAAAGCAGAATATTTTATACCGTTATTGGTCAATCACCTGATCGTTAATGGTAATGCTTCTGTGAAAGTACTCGATACGCCTTCCTCGTGGTTCGGCGTTACTTATGCCGAAGACCGCTCCGGTGTCGTGGCAAAGTTGAAAAGTCTCGTCGATGAGGGAATATATCCCTCTCCATTGTGGTAAAATCATCACGGTTATATTTTACAGAACTGACCTGCTATGTGGATTGACATCATTATCATTCTTATACTGATCCTTTTTAACGGTTTTTTCGCCTTGTCGGAGATCGCTATTGTATCTACCAAGAAGAATAAACTGGAGGCAGAACGGAAGAAAGGTAAGTTAGGTGCAAAACGAGCATTGAAATTACGTTCCGACCCCGGTAATTTCCTGTCGTCTGTACAGGTAGGAATTACCCTGATCGGTATCATCAACGGTGCTTACGGAGGGCAGGCTTTCACTGTTTATCTGGTTCCTTTCTTTCAGCAGTTCCCGTCTATTGTGCCTTTTGCTGAAGTCGTCTCCATGGTAATTGTGGTGTTTCTTATCACTTATGTTTCCATAGTGATAGGTGAACTGGTTCCCAAAACCATCGCTTTGAACAATCCCGAGAAAATGGCGATAGCAGTGGCTCCAACCATTTATGTGGTGAGTATCATCTTCTATCCGTTTGTAAAACTGTTGTCGGTATCGACCGGTTTCGTCAACCGGCTGATAGGTTTGAAGCCCAAAGTGGAGGTAATGTCGGAAATGGAATTGAGGGCCATGTTAAAAACCGCTTCCCATGAAGGAGTGATTGATGCTGAAGAAAATATAATCCACGAGCAGGTTTTTTATTTTTCCGATAAACGGGCCATCCACCTTATGACGCACCGTACCGATGTGGAATGGGTGGATATAAGCAAAAGCAGGGAGGAGATCATAGAGGACCTGTTGCAAACAAAACACAGTAAGATCCTTGCCTGTAGAAAAGAGATCGATGATTTTGTGGGTACCATCTCCATGAGGGATTTCCTGTTACGGCTCAATAAGAGGGACCTCTTTTCAATAGAGGATCTGATCATGGAGCCTATTATTGTCCCGAATAATCAACTGGCACAAAAAGTACTGGAGAATTTCAAAAATAACCACAAGTTTGTGGCTGTAGTGGTGGACGAATATGGAAGCCTTGACGGAATTATCACTATTCATGATATCTTTGAAAACCTGGTAGGCGCTATTCCTGAAGAAACCGAAGATGAACTCTCGGACCCACTCATATTTATACGTGATGACCAGTCCGCTCTGGTAAGTGGAGAGGCGCCTATAGAGATATTGTCGCAGATGGATGAGGATTTTATTGTGAATTTCGACAAGATCGATTATTCTACTGTAGCCGGCTTTGTGTTTGAATGCATCAATAAGATCCCGGCAGTAGGAGATCAGTTCGATTATGACAATCTCCATTTCGAGATTGTGGATGTGGATGGAAATAAAATAGATAAAGTTTTAGTAACAAAAAAATCAAAAGAAGTTGATGAAGTATTTATGTAATAATTAAAAAGTTTTATGTTATATAACACAAAATTTTTTCATGCTACGTCGAAAATAGGTGGTAATTTTACCGCAGATTTATAGAGAATCAATCTTCATCGATATCTTAATTTTAAACCCAGAAAATTACATGAACAAATTGTATGGCAAATCCGGTTTGCTTGTCGATGCTTTTCAGAAAACGGTAGACGGCAGGCAAATCGGGTTGTACACTCTGACAAACGAGAATGGATGCGAACTGGCGGTCACCAATTATGGTGCTAAAATAGTTTCGCTGATGGTACCCGATAAAGACGGAACATTGGTTGACGTTGTATTGGGCCATAATACGATAGATGAATACCTGACTTCGGAAGAGGCTTATTTCGGTGCTATTTGCGGCAGGACGGCTAACCGGATCGCCAAAGGCCGTTTTACTCTTGAAGGGAAAGAATACCAATTGGCAGTGAACAATGGCCCTAACTCACTCCATGGAGGAATTAAGGGGTTCAATGCTGTGGTATGGGAAGTGAAAAAAGTGACTGACCAGAGTATCGAACTGTTTTATCTCTCGCCCGATGGGGAAGAAGGGTTTCCCGGTAATCTCGCCGTTACATTGGCTTACACTTTGACGGACGATAATGCTCTGGATATTCATTATAAGGCCACTACCGACAAAACGACCATCCTGAATCTCACCAATCATTCTTATTTCAATCTTTCCGGACAAGGGGATCCATCCATCAGTGATCATTGGTTAGTGATTAATGCAGAGAGTTATTTGCCTACCGATAATACGGCCATACCTTATGGTGAACCGGCACCGGTAAAGGGAACGCCGTTCGATTTTACCGTACCCCATACCATAGGAGAGCGGATCGATGACGATTTTGAACAACTACATTTTGGCAAAGGATACGATCATACTTTTATTTTGGATAAAAAGAGTATGGATGAATACGTTTATGCGGGTTACTGTCTTTCTCCGAAAACAGGAGTCAAAATGGAGATCTATACTACCGAACCAGGTATGCAGGTCTATACCGGCAATTGGATGACCGGTAATTTTGCCGGGAAGCATGGGAAGCGTTATCCTGCAAGATCGGCTGTTTGTTTCGAAACACAACATTTCCCCGATAGCATCAATAAGCCGGAATATCCGTCGGTGATCCTGCGGCCGGATGAGACTTTTGAATCGAGGACAACCTACCGGTTTTTGAACGAGGATTCAAAATGATTTTGTATTAGACCATTAACAGTTAATAGAATAATAATTAATAATTAATTAATCAAAAAGTATGAACACGACTACTGATCAGAACAAGAATCGGATTGTGCCAATCATCATGATGATCGCGCTTTTCGGAATGATCTCATTTGTTACCAATTTGGCGGCACCGATGGGACAAGTATTAAAAGAACAATTCGGCGTTTCCAATTTCCTCGGGTTGCTGGGGAATGCAGCCAATTTTATTGCTTACGCAGTGATGGGAATACCGGGCGGCATGCTTTTGCAACGTGTCGGGTATAAAAAAACGGCCCTGATCGCTATTGCCGTGGGGTTTGTAGGGGTATTTGTACAATTTCTCTCCGGACATGCACCCGAAGGAGCAGCCTTTGTTGTTTACCTGCTCGGGGCATTCATTGCCGGTTTCTCCATGTGTCTGTTGAATACCGTGGTCAACCCCATGTTGAACACGTTGGGCGGCGGAGGTAACAAAGGCAACCAGCTGATCCAGGTCGGTGGTTCCTTCAACTCCGTGATGGCTACCTTTACGCCCGCTTTCGTGGGTATTTTGATCGGTGAAGCGACCAGCGCCAGGATCAGTGATGTATTTCCGGTAATGTACATCGCAATGGGTGTTTTTGCTGTTGTATTCTTTGTTTTGATGGGCATAAGAATTCCTGAGCCTCACGCGACAAAGACAAAAGAACCAATGGGTACACTGATGTCAGGAGCGATGAAATTCAGGCATTTTATCTTGGGTGCCGTTGCTATTTTTGTTTATGTGGGAGTTGAAGTCGGTACACCCGGCGTAATGATATTATGGTTATCCGACACACCGGTCGGTAAAACAACCGCGGGATTTGTGGCCGGGATCTATTGGCTTTTTATGTTAGCAGGCAGGTTGATCGGGGCTTCCTTAGGAAGTAAAATTTCCAGTAAGGCCATGCTTTCTACAGCTTCTTTAGTGGGATTGTTATTAATCCTGGCAGCTATCTTCTCACCGACAACCATCGAAGTTACATTCCCGGCGTTTACCTCCGAAGGCGGCCTTTCATTTGGGTTGGTACAGATACCCATTAATGCAATGTTTATGGTGTTGGTCGGTTTCTGCACATCCATCATGTGGGGTAGCATATTCAACCTGGCAGTAGAAGGGTTGGGCAAGTTCACACCGGCCGCTACGGGAATATTTATGACCCTGGTTTGCGGTGGCGGTATCCTTCCTGCTATTCAGGGTGGTATAGCCGATTCTGTCAGTTATCTGGCAAGCTATTGGGTGATTGCCATAGGATTGGCTTACCTGTTGTTCTATGCCCTGATCGGTTCGAAGAACGTAACCACCGGTGTCTCTGTGACGGATGAAGAAGTACCGGTAGATACTGCTTCCCAGAGTGCACCCGTAGAAGAATAATTTGGAGTTTTAATAATTAATTATAATGACGAAAGAACAAGTAATTAAAATATTTTCAGAGAAATTCGGCAACCAGACCCCGGAGGTCTATGCCTCACCGGGACGTATCAACTTAATAGGGGAACATACCGATTATAATGGGAGCTTCGTATTCCCCGGCGCTATCGATAAAGGCATGATCGCTGCTATCCGGTTCAATGGCACGGATAAGGTAAGGGCCTATGCGATTGATCTGGATGAAAGTTCCGAGTTCGGGCTCAATGAAGAGGATCTTCCGAAAGAGGGTTGGGCCAAATATCTGTTTGGCGTATGCCGTGAGATCATCAAAAGAGGTGGTACGGTGAAGGGATTCGACACCGCATTTGCGGGCGATGTGCCCCTCGGTGCCGGGATGTCTTCTTCGGCGGCATTGGAAAGTACCTATGCTTTTGCATTGAACGATCTGTTAAACCTTGGCATCGATAAATTCGAACTGGCGCGTATCGGTCAATCCACCGAACACAACTATGTAGGTGTGAAATGCGGTATTATGGACCAGTTTGCTTCCATTTTCGGGAAGAAAGGCAATCTGATCCGTCTCGATACCAAATCGATGGAATACGCCTATTTCCCGTTTGATCCCAAAGGATATAAACTGGTGTTGCTTGATACTGTTGTAAAACATGAACTGGCTTCATCGGCATATAACAAACGGCGGGAATCGTGCGAACATGCCGCTAGAACCATTGCAAAGCGCCACCCTGAGGTGGAGTTCCTACGTGATGCTTCTATGGAGATGCTCGACGAGGTAAAGAATGAGATTTCGGAAGAGGACTATCTGCGTGCCAAATATGTGATCGAGGAGACCCAACGGGTACTCGATGTGTGTGATGCATTGGAAAAAGGCGATTATGAGACCGTCGGTCAGAAGATGTATGAAACGCACCACGGTATGAGTAAACTCTACGAAGTGAGCTGTGAGGAACTCGATTTCCTGAACGATGTGGCCCGTGAGCACGGTGTAGCCGGTTCGCGTGTGATGGGCGGCGGCTTTGGCGGTTGTACCATCAATCTGGTGAAAGATGAATTGTACGATTCATTTATCGCCGATGCCAAAGCGCAGTTCAAAGCCAAATACGGCCACGAACCGAAAGTGTATGACGTGGTGATCAGCGACGGAGCACGTAAGCTCTGAATATACAGTACAGTTATATTGTAAAATTGGAAGACGGGGTTATACTGAAAACCCCGCTTCCAATTTTTTTTTAACCGTCTTTTACCGATTTGTAATGATTTGCCTCTTATCCTGATGATGTTCCGGGAAAAAATGCATTTCCCGGAAAGTCATTAATACCGTGATTCCTTTTTTTGGTCGATAAATACCGAACTTTCGTCGAAATGTTTTTAGGAACTTGTCGGTCGACGCTACTTTTGCCTGAAAAAAGGATTATTTATGAGGTACATTTTTTATCCATTCTTTCCGATAAGGACAAATATTGCTTCTGTTTGTATCACGGTAGTAATATTCCTTTTGTCAGGAATATCGGCCGCATATTCGCAAGAAAAAGCCTTACCCTCGCAATGGGATTTACAGGCGTGTATCGATTATGCACTTGAAAATAATATACAAATAAAACAGAGTGAAGCCAATAAAGAAACCGGATTGGTCGATACCAAACTGGCGAAAGCGGCAATGCTTCCTTCACTTTCGGCATCTATTGGTCAAAACCTGACCAATTACCCGTTTTCACAAGAAGATACATCTTCCGGAACATCCACCCTTTCCACATCCGGAAGTTACAGCCTGAATGCATCATGGACTATATTCGACGGCGGTTCACGCATTACCGGTATCAAACAGGCCGAATTAAACAACCGGATTGCCGATCTGGAAATTGAAGAGAGTAAAAACAACATCAAATTAGCCATTATACAAAACTATCTCCAAATTCTATATGCCAATGAGGCGTTAAAAGCCTATGAGGACGCCGTAGAATTAAGTAAAGCCCAATTGGAGAGCAATAAAATAAAATTATCTGTCGGTTCGGTAGCCAAAAGCGATGTTTCTCAATGGGAATCACAGTATGCAGCGGATAATTACAATTTGGTGAATGCCCAAACCACCCTGGAGAATTATAAATTACAATTGAAACAACTTTTGGAACTGGACAGGCTTGACAGCATGGATTTAGCGCTCACACCACCCGACGAGGAAGATGTATTATCCCTGATCCCCGATAAACAGACGATTTATCAGACGGCTTTACATGTGATGCCACAAATAAGCAATAGCCAGCTTAACACCGAATATGCGCAACTGGGCATTGAAAAAGCGAAGGCCGGTTTTTATCCTACTGTCAGTTTACAGGCAAATACGGGGACCGGCAACCTCTATAATCATTCGGGATATTCTTTCGGCTCCCAGTTGAAAAATAACTGGAACAATGTGGTTGGATTGTCGGTCAGCATTCCCATCTTTTCCAACAGGACTGTCAAAAGCGCCGTGGAGAAAGCCGGCATCAATGTCTATTCATCACAATTGAATGAATTAAGTATCCGAAAAGAACTATATGCCGACATTGAAACGGCTTATTTAAATACCCTGGCTTCACAAGCTCAGTTCGTTGCGGCCGAAGAGAAAGTTAAATATAGCCGGGAGAGTTACGATGTGATGAACGAACAGTTTACATTGGGCCTCAAGAATACGATTGAAATGTTGACGGAAAAAAACAGATTGATAACGGCTCAACAGGAATTGCTGCAGGCAAAATATATGGCTTTGCTGAATATTAAAATATTGGAATACTATCAGGGCTTGATTTGAGGGAACTACAGAAAATAAATAATCATATGAAGACAAAGAATAACAATTCAAAAAGGTGTATCAGCTTATCTTTTATGGCTTTTATCCTGCTCACAGGAATTATGATGACATCCTTTTACTCCTGTAAGGATAATAAAAATGACTGATGTTTCGCAGTTAAAAATGAAGTTGATAATCAGAGGATAAGAGATAAAAA